>CAVGPE010000068.1:0-6567 GCA_963631065.1 Ruminococcus bicirculans (ex Wegman et al. 2014) | reverse complement strand
ATATCATACAGGAGCCGTCGGCGCTCGCGCCTGCTGTGATGATTATATTGGTGCAGGCGGCCGCACGGTTTTCGCCGAGCAGGGCCGCGAGCAGCAAGAAGGGCAGAAATTTTCTCATTTTTATTAATCTTTACTAAATTTGTGGCTTGACACAACGAGGTACAAATCTATGAAATTTTTCGGGATTATAATTTCATTGCTCCTTCCCGTTTGCGCACTCGCCCAGCAGAACGTCTCCGAAGAGGAGGCGGCGGCCAAGCAGATGCGCACGGCGATAGACGCTCAGATAGAGAGCCTTGCGCGGTCTTTGGAACTTGAGGACTGGCAGGTTTTCTATGTGGATTCGATAATGACCCACGACTACGGGGAGATGAGCGCCGAACTGAAGGCTCTGCGGGACGCCAAGGTAGGCAACGCCGACGTCTACCAGCTCACGCAGGACAAGTGGATGGAGCAGATGTACCAGTCGCTGAACAAGGTGTTCGACAGCCGGCAGTGGGCCAAATACCTGAAGTCGGGCGCGGCGCGGGACAAGAAGGCCCGCGACAAGCGCGAGGCGAAACGGAAATAGAGAGAATATGAAAAGAGAAGATATAGAAAAGGTGCTTGAAGAGCTTTCCGCTCTCAAGTGCAGGACACAGAAGGAAGTCGAGGAGGCGCGTGTGCGCTTTCTTGGCAAGAAGGGGGAGATTACGGCGCTCTTCGACGAGTTCCGCGTGGTGGACAAGGACAAGAAGAAGGAGTTCGGCCGCACGCTCAACGAGCTGAAGCAGGCCGCGCTCTCTAAAATCGAGGAGCTCAGGGCTTCGGCATCCGACGCTGACGCGGCGGAATCCCGCAGCGACGACCTCTCTATGCCGGGGGATCCGATGGAACTCGGTTCGCGGCATCCGGTGTCAATCGTCCGTCAGGAGATAGTGGAGATATTCCGCAAGTTCGGCTACGACGTGGCCGAGGGCCCCGAGATCGAGGACGACTACCATGTGTTCGAGGCTCTCAATTTCCCGCCGAACCATCCGGCGCGGGATATGCAGGACACATTCTTCGTGTCCACGGGGCATCCCAATCCGCTGCTGCTCCGCACGCATACCTCAAGCGTGCAGGTACGCACGATGGAGAGTCAGAAAGTGCCCATCAGAGTGGTGTGTCCGGGCAGGGTCTTCCGCAATGAGGCCATCAGCGCCCGTGCGCACTGCATATTCCACCAGATAGAGGGTCTCTATATCGACGAGGGCGTGACTTTCGCCGACCTCAAGCAGGCGATTCTCCTCTTTGCGAGGGAGATGTTCGGGCAGGACACGCAGATTCGTATGCGTCCGTCGTACTTCCCGTTCACCGAGCCTTCCGCCGAGGTCGACGTCAGCTGCAACATCTGCCACGGCAAGGGCTGCAACATCTGCAAGGGTACCGGCTGGCTGGAGATTCTCGGCTGCGGGATGGTGGATCCGAACGTGCTGGAAGCGAGCGGGATAGATTCCAAGAAGTATAGCGGATTCGCTTTCGGTATGGGACTTGAGCGCATCGCTATGCTCAAGTGGAGGGTCAACGACCTGCGCCACTACTTCGAGAACGACCTGCGTTTCCTCGGGGAGTTCGAGTCCGCGCCCGAGGTGTGATTTTAGAGGATTCCGTCCGTTGTCAAAAAGTTTTACTACCAGATTTATGGTGATGGCAGTGCTGTTTTCGGTCTGCCTGATTACCTCCAATTTCTTTGTCCCAAGGGTCTGGCAGCTGGGAAGTCTGCCTCTGCAGCTCTCCGCTCCGGTGCTGCTATTTCCCGTCACCTATGTGCTGAATGACTGCCTGACGGAGGTTTACGGCTACCGCAGGTCACGGCTCGTCATCTGGATAGCGTTCGCGATGAGCGCTTTCGTGGCGTTGATGTCGGCGCTTGTCTGCGTGCTGCCCGCCCCGATTGACGCCGAGAGCAGGGCCGTCGCCGAGAGTTTCAATTCTCTCTTTATGCTCGTGCCGAGGACCACGGTGGCCTCGCTGCTGGCATTTGTCTGCGGCTCTACATTCAACGCATTCATAATGAGCAGGATGAAGGTTCTCTCTTCCGGAAGGAAGTTCGGTCTGAGGGCTGTGCTTTCGTCAGTGGGGGGCGAGGTTCTCGACTCCTGCGTATTCTTCCCGATAGCCTATTGGGGCATAATGTCTCCCGGGAGCATACTCAGCCTCGGGCTGATGGAGGTGTGCGTCAAGGTGCTCTTTGAGATTATAGTCCTTCCTCTGACCTCCCGCGCGGTGAAGACTCTCAAGCGCAGGGAGGGGACAGATGTATATGATATTGATATTTCGTACAATCCGTTTAAACTTTCAGATATATGAAAAGAACCTTCTTCTCTCTTGCTCTGCTCGCCGCGCTGACCCTTTCCGCCGCCGCGCAGCCGTCCGGCTCCAAGAAGCCTCTGGACCACGACGCATACGATTCCTGGCAGCGGATATCGGCCATAAGGCTCTCCAATGACGGCAAAATCCTCGTCTGGCAGATTTCCGAGCAGGAGGGGGACAGCCGGATTGTCATCCGCAGGCTGGATACAGGCAGGGAACTCACGCTTGACAGGGCTTCGGATTTCAGTATGAGCGAGGCCGCGGACTTCGGAGTCTGCCGCATCAGCGCGGCCTACGCCGTGACCCGTCAGGCGAAGATAGACAAGAAGAAAAAGGACGAGATGCCGAAGGACACCATCGCCTGCATCAACCTCGGCACATTCGAAATCACTAAAGTGCCGGATGCGCTCAGCGCGAAGACCGGCTTTGACGCGGCTCCGTATGTGTTTGTCAGTCAGGAGGTCAAGGATAGGAAATCCAAGACTCTGCTGGTGCTGGACACCGCCGACGGCAGCATCGATACGCTGAAGAACGTCGCCTCGTTCGAGCTGTCCCGTTCCGGGGACAGGCTGGCCGTGGTGACCGCCAAGGAGGAGAAGGACTCCCTGTCCAAGAGTTCCGTGGTGCTGTATGACTGTGCCGGAGCGGGCAGCCTGGTGCTGTCCGAGGGCCGCAAGGACTACTGCGGCCTGTCGTTCAACGATGCCGGCGACAAGCTCGTCTTCCTGTCTTCCGACGAGGAGGAGAAGACCTCCGGCACTCCGCGCTATTCGGTATGGCTCGGAGAGGAGAAGACGATACGCAAGGCCACGCGCCGCACTCCGGCTCAGAAGGAGTTCACCGTCAATGAGATAGTCCCGCAGGACGGGGGAGGCCTCCCGGACGGGTGGGTGATAGGCAAGAGCGCCGGGCCGCGATTCTCCAACGCCGCTACGAGGATTATCCTCAATCTGTCCGGATATGTTCCGCCGAAGGATACCACGCTCGTGTCTTTCGAGACGGCTTCGCTCGACATCTGGAACTATGACAGCTACCGTCTGCCTCCGATGGATAAGGCCAAGCTCCGCAAGGAGACGAGGACCGCGGTCATCAACCTTGCCGCTCCGTCTGAAGTAATCGTGCTCTCGGCCAACTCCAACGACCGCATCAGTTTCGCCGGCGGCGCGGACGGGGATTTCGCGATTTCACGCGATTCTGACAGGTATATGCTCGAAACCCTCTGGGCCGTCAATTCCAAGGCGGACTTCTCTCTGGTGGATCTGCGGGACGGCAGCCGCCGCCTTCTCCGGGAGGGGCTGGAGGGTACGGCTCTCGTGTCTCCGTACGGGAAGTATATCTCCTGGTTCAACCCTCAGGACGGCAACTGGTACTGCTGGGACCTCGCCGCCGACCGTATGGTGAATCTTACGGCCCGGACAGGCACGGCGTTCTACGACGAGGAGGACGACCATCCGCTCGGCTGCTACATCCCTTACGGCTCTCCGCGCTGGATAGGGGAGGACGAAGCCGTGATGATAGGAGACCGCTACGATATCTGGAAGTTCTCCCCGGACGGGAGCAGGGCCGTGTGTCTCACCTCCGGACTCGGCCGCAGGGCGGGGGTGCGCTTCAGCATACTCGACATAGGCCGCCGCAACAACCCTTATCTCTATCAGAACATTCTCAACTTCCCGAAGAAGGGCAAGCTCTATCTGGAGACCTTCGACGAGGACAACTCCGAGAACGGGTACGCCGTCGCCGGTACGGCGTCGGCCTCCGTATCCAAGTGCTTCACGGACAAGTGGGCGTTCGGCTCAGCGGTCAAGGCGAAGGATGCCGGCACCGTCGCATATCTCAAGGGGAATTTCCACAATCCTTACGACCTTTTCGTCACGACGGACGACTGGGCTTCAGAGACCAGGCTTTCGGACATCAACCCGCAGCAGGAGGACTACCTCTGGGGCGATGTGAGGATGGTCCGCTGGACGGCCTACGACGGGACTCCGCTCAAGGGCCTGCTCTATACGCCGGAAGGGCTTGACAGCCTGAAGAAGTATCCGATGATGGTGTATTTCTACGAGAAGAATTCCGAAACTCTCTATAATTATATACAGCCGGCCCCGAGCCGTTCTATCATCAACATCCCGTTCTATGTCAGCCGGGGCTATGTAGTGTTCGTGCCGGATATCGTGTACCGGGACGGGCATCCGGGGGAGAGTGCCTACAACTGCATCTGCTCCGGGGCTGAGGCTATGTGTGCGCAGTTCGGGTTTATCGACCGCTCGAAGATGGCGATTCAGGGCCAGAGCTGGGGAGGCTACCAGACGGCGTATCTTGTGACGCGCACGGATATGTTCGCCGCAGCCGGGGCGGGGGCTCCGGTGGGCAATATGACGAGCGCATACGGAGGCATACGCTGGGAGTCGGGCAACAGCCGCATCTCCCAGTACGAACACGGGCAGAGCCGCATAGGCAAGACTCTCTGGGAGGACGGCGGTCTGGAGCTGTATATAGAGAATTCTCCGGTGTTCTTCGCTCCGAAGGTCAAGACTCCGGTGCTGATTATGCACAACGACGCCGACGGGGCCGTGCCTTGGTATCAGGGGATAGAGTTCTTTATGTCGCTGAGGCGGCTCGGCAGGCCGGCCTGGCTGCTCGAATACAACAATGAGGCCCACAACCTCAAGGAACGCCGCAACTGCAAGGACCTCTCAATCAGGCTTCAGCAGTTCTTCGACCACTACCTGCAGGGCGCTCCGATGCCGGTGTGGATGAAGTCCGGCATTCCGTACGAGCGCAAGGGCAGCTACTTCGGCTACGAGGCCGCGGAGTAGCGCACGCGTCCCGCTGTTGCATCTTCGCCGCAAATCGTTATCTTTGCAACGGCGGTTACTGTAACCGCCGTTGCGTTAAACAGTGCCATTATGAAATTCTACGACAGGGAAGCCGAAGTGGCGGCATTGAGAAGGTATGAGTCGCTTTCGTCAGAAAGCGCCCAGATGATTGTGATGACGGGACGGCGGCGCATCGGGAAAACCACGCTCATCAAGCGCTCGTTCACTTCCATCCCGTTTCTCTACTTCTTCGTCGGGAAGAAGAGCGAGAACCTGCTCTGTCAGGAGCTGGCGGGGATTGTGCGGGAAGGGCTCGGGGAGGATCTCAGAGATTTCACTTCCTTCAGACGGCTTTTCGAGGCCATATTCTCCGATATTCAGGATGTATGGGATTCCAATAAAGAAGGCAGCCGGATAAATCTTGTCATCTGCGGCTCCATCTACTCCAGGATGAAGAAAATCTTCGATGACAAAAACGAACCCCTGTACGGAAGGGCCACCGAACGGTTCAAAATCAAACCGTTCGGCACGGCCACGCTTAAGGAGATTCTTCAGAGCGAAGTCCGTGCCGCTTTGTCGCAGTAGGGTGGTGCTTGCCGTGTTGATTGCTTGATAAAAATTACCCGGTTTTATTTCAGCGTGTCAGATATTTACTAAATTTGTGTCTACTTGGGGCATCAGTGCCCCTCAAAGCGCATATGTCTCAAAAACGAGAATTCACTGACAGCAGAAAGGCGGTCAATTTCTTGGATTTGTTCGCTGGTGCCGGCGGTATCAGCGAGGGTTTTATGCAGGCATATACAGATGACAAGTATTATGACTTCATTCTGGCCAGCGACATCAATGACAACTGCGAACTGACCCATCGTGTCAGGTACAATGAGCAGCTTGGTCTCAGTACTCAGTTCCTCACCGAGGATATTATGTCTGAAACATTCCTTTCCGATCTGAAGAAGAAAATAGGAAAGACGACCATCGATGTCGTCACGGGCGGCCCCAGTTGCCAGTCCTTTTCGCTTTCTGGCCGTCGCAGAAAGTATGACAAGCGGGACAATCTCTTTGAGCATTATCTGAAAGTTATTGTTGCGCTTCGTCCGAAATACTTCGTAATGGAGAATGTCAAGGGTATCCTGACCAAGGACAAGGGTCATTTCAAGGACGAGATTATGAGACGAATCCGTTCAATTATTGACCCGAAGCAGGTGGACAAACTCTATGATTACCTCAATGTGATGCTTTCCCATACGGCCAGCCCTTTTGAAAAGAGCTGTTTTATGACGAAGGTCCGTCTTGAAATCGAAGACGAATCTGGGACGGATGCTCACATCGTGGAGTATTTCAATTGTCTGGAGGAGCAGTTCAGGAATCTGACCAGAAACATTGATTACCGCGTCAGCAAGTCGGACCCGCAGATAAGCAC
>CAVGPE010000067.1:0-8736 GCA_963631065.1 Ruminococcus bicirculans (ex Wegman et al. 2014) | reverse complement strand
GAAGCTCCTCGCGTTCCGCCACATCACCCGCAGCATCTTCACCCGCCGCAGCCCGAAGGAGATATTCATAGAATATGTTCAGAAATAATCTTCCTATCTTTGCGCTATGGCGAAAGTCTTGGCGATAGTGGTGACCTACAACGCGATGAAGTGGGTCGACAGGTGTCTGGGAAGCCTTTTTGACAGCTCGGAGAGGCCCGATGTGCTCGTGGTTGACAACGGTTCTGCAGACGGGACGCGTGAATATGTGCGGAAGCATTTTCCGGAGGCGGAACTGATACTTTCCGACGGCAACCCCGGCTTCGGGGCGGCCAACAACATAGGATTGAGGCTGGCCGCGGAGAGGGGCTGCGGATTCGTTTACCTCCTGAACCAGGACGCCTGGGTGGAGAAAGACACCATCTCGACTCTTGTCGCCGCCGCCCGTCCCGATTTCGGGATTCTCAGTCCGCTGCAGACTGATGCCTCGGGCCGTCTTGACCTGCAGTTCTCCCGGAAGTGCTCGAAATATCTTCGGAAAGCCCGCACGGAAGCGGCGGATTCTTGTCCCGTGGTCGAAGTTCCTTTCGTGATGGCCGCGCACTGGCTGCTGTCCGTTGAGGCCATTCGCAGAGTCGGCGGGTTCTCGCCGGCTTTCCGGCAGTACGGCGAGGATGACAACTATATCGACCGCCTGCATTATCACGGCCTGCGCTGCGCCGTGGTCCCTGCGGCTACAGCCGTACACGACCGCGCCTCCCGTCCCGATCCGAAGGAGAGGCGTATGCGGCTCAAGTGCATTGCGGTGACGGTGCGTCTGAGCGACCCGCGCCGCTCTTTTATGCTGCGGGTTCTGCTGCTTCCTTTCGAACTTGTCGGGATGTCCGTGAAGAATTGCTCCACTGCCCCTCTGCGCTTCGTCCCGGAACTGCTCTCCCGCCTTCCCGAGCTGCGCCGCCTCCGCCTCGCCTCCAGAGAACGCGGAGCGTTCCTGTAGGACTTTCCGGCGACTTTTTTCGATTTTTTTGTTTTTCTCCCGAAAGCGGATTATATTTGCAGTCCCAAATGGGGATTCGGGGTGTGGCGCAGTTGGCTAGCGCATCTGGTTTGGGACCAGAGGGTCCTGTGTTCGAGTCACAGTACCCCGACTTTGAGGGCTGACCTTTATGGGCCGGCCCTTTTTGTT
The DNA here is from genome assembly GCA_963631065.1 of Ruminococcus bicirculans (ex Wegman et al. 2014). Classification (GTDB taxonomy): domain Bacteria; phylum Bacteroidota; class Bacteroidia; order Bacteroidales; family UBA932; genus Cryptobacteroides. The sequence continues at coordinate 7,571 of CAVGPE010000067.1, read as the reverse complement.
CGAACAGTCACTATGGAGAAAACGAGCGTATATCCGGAGGGAAGCGTCTACAGGATAGACTTTTTTTCGCTGCTGCTCTGTATGGCGGCGGCGCACGCCGTCATAGGCAACCCGTTCTTCGGAGCGGCGGTATATCTCTTCGCCGACATCGTTAAGGCGTTCTATCTCTGCAACCTCGCCAAACTCAGGCACCGGGGCGGCGCACACTATTTCTCCGCTTTCCTGCTCTCGCTCGTATTCATAGGAGGGATGGCCGTGGCGTTCCTCTACCCGGCTCTGATGAGCCAGCCGAAAGCCAACTATGTGTCGCTCTTCGCGCTCTCGCTCCTGCTCAGGGACTATCTCTGCGCCTATTCCGTCTCCGAGGAGACCCGCCACGGCGCCGATGTCGGGAAGACGGGCCGGGGACGCACGGGAAGGTGGCTCTTCCTGATACTGGTGCAGCTCTGCTTCGACGCTTTCTGCGCCTATATGCTTGCCGGCAGGGTCGGGAGGACGGAGTTTGTCGTGATGGTCGCGACGGTAGTCCTCACGGGGGCGTTGAGGCTTCTCTATCCGGAGCGGCACATCCCCACCGACGCCGGATATCTGGAAAACAAATACGAATCGATAGCCTCGTACCGCGTATTCGAGGATATGAACCTCTACTCCACCATCGCCCTCAATCTCGGCGTGATGGTCTTCTTCCTCTTCATCCTCTATCCGTCCGTCCCGGCATTCCGCCCCGAAATCTATGTGAGTCTCGCAATCTGGCTGCTGATGATATATGCCGTGCTTCTGGTCTCATCGATAATCATACGGAAGCGTCTGGCCGGACTTGCGCTCGCCGAGTTCATACTCGGGGCCGTGACCTGGTGTCTGGGCGCGATATTTATGTTCAGAAGCACGGGGCTGGTGTCGCGTATGGTCTGGACAGTGATATGGGGAGTGGGGATGGCTCTCATCTCATCGGCCATAAGGAAGTTCCATCTTGACTTCGAGGCCGTCGGGAGCATCGCCGAAGGGGGACTCGACCGCACGGAGCTGGAGATAAGCAACACTGTCGCGGCCACCGTCGCGTCCATCATCTCTTCGGTGATAATGCTGATTCTGATGGCGTTCTGGACATATATAGCGCCGCTTGTCCCGGGAAGCCGTCCGGCTGCGGGCTTCGGAGTGTGGATGCTCCAGATTCCGCTGCTCTTTATGCTGGTCGCCGTGTTCTTCGCCTTCCGCCAGCCGCTCGACTACCGCAACCGCGAGAAGCTGATGCGCTTTATCGAGGCCCGCTCCAAGACCGAGCAGATGCGCGAAAACCTCCAGAATCTCTTCGTGCGCAAGTATCGTATGCGTTTCGGGGTGAAGATACTCTGCACGCTGGCCCGCCCGTTTTTCCACCTCAAGGTGGCCGGCCGGGAACACCTGCGCCGCGAAGACTACCCGTCGGTGTTCGTCTGCAACCACGGATTCATCTACGGCCCAATCTCGGCCGTAATCTATCTTCCGACATATTTCCGCCCGTGGATTCACAACGTGATGCTCGACCCTGAGACCGCGTTCCGCGAGATGTCCAAGTCGCTCGCGTTTCTCAAGAGGTATCTCGGCAGGTGGCTCGGCGGCTGTCTGATACGGCAGCTGACCCGCGCGACCTGCTGGGCTCTGAACTCCTGCAACCCCATCCCCGTAATCCGGGGCGCGTCGCGGGACGTGATGACCACGTTCGAGGAGAGCCTCAAGGCCCTGGAGGACGGGGACAACATCCTCATATTCCCGGAGAAGCCGAGAAATCTGCTGAAGGCCGTTCCTGACGGGGAATACAATCCCGGCAACGTGCGTTCGTTCTATACGGGCTTCGCGCATATAGGCAAGATGTATTTCGACCGCTGCGGGAAGCCGCTGCTCTTCTACCCGCTGTTCTCCGACAGGGAGAGCCGCAGTTTCAGGATAGGCGAGCCGGTGGCGTACAACCCGACGCTCGACCCGCACGAGAGCAAACGGGAACTGGCGGAGCAGCTCCAGAGGAAGATGGAGGAGCTTATGGCCTGCTGAAGTGTCAGAACAGTCCGAAAATAAGCGTCCACGCGAGAAATCTCAGTGCCTTGCCTATGAGCAGCAGAAGCGCGGTCCATCCCTGCGGGGTGCGGTAGAATCCGAGCGCTATCACGAATATGTCGCCTACCACCGGCACCCAGGCTATCAGCGCGAGCCACACGCCGTACCTGTCCACCTTCGCCTTCTGCTTGTCCAGAGTCTCCTTCTTGACCTTGAACCACTTCTCTATCCACTCCCAGCGTCCGAGCCGTCCCATATAATAGGTGATGAGGCTGCCGAGCCAGTTGCCGGCGGTACCCACTACAAAACAGGCCGCAGGCCTGCGGATGGCGGCCAGCACTGCGATATACAGCGCGTCCGAGCTGAACGGCACCACCGTCGCGGCAAGCACATTGCCGATAAAGAGTCCGAGAAGTCCGAGATTTTCGAGTCCAAACACGGGTGCTAAGATAGAAAATAATCCCAACAAATGATGATTGCCTCCGGGTAGACGAATATCTACTTTTGCCGCAGACAGACGAATATCTTATGGAAAAGGAAAACCGAACGGAACTTGTGCGGATCATAGCGTCCGCCGCCCTGCTTGCCGCAGCCGTCACAGTCGAGAAACTCTGCCCGGAGCTGCAGACCTGGCAGCTGCTGCTCATATATCTTGTGCCTTACCTCATTGCCGGAGGCGATGTCCTCAGGGAGGCGGGGGAGAGCCTGCTGAAGGCGGAGGCCCTCGACGAGGACTTCCTGATGAGCGTGGCCACTCTCGGCGCTCTCGCGATAGGATTCCTTCCCGGGGCCGAGCATCAGTTCCCGGAGGCCGTGTTCGTGATGCTTTTCTTCAAGCTGGGCGAACTCTTCGAGTCTGTGGCCGAAGGCAGGAGCCGTCGCTCAATCTCGCATCTGATGGACATCAGGCCCGACACGGCCAATGTGCTGCGTGACGGCAAGCTCCTGACAGTCAGTCCGGAGGATGTGAGCGTAGGGGAGAGCGTGGTGGTGAAGCCGGGCGAGAGGGTGCCGATGGACGGAGTGGTCACCGAAGGGACGTCGAGCCTTGACACTGTGGCTCTGACCGGGGAGAGCGTGCCGCGCGGCGTACGCGAGGGAGATGAAATATTCTCCGGCTGCGTCAATGTCAGCGGCCCTCTGACGGTCAGGGTCACCAAGCCTTTCGGCGAATCCACGGCTTCCCGCGTGCTGGATCTGGTGGAGAACGCCGCCGGCAACAAGTCCCGCAGCGAAAACTTCATCACCCGTTTCGCGCGGGTTTATACCCCGATAGTGGTCGCCTGCGCAGTGATTGTGGCCATAGCCCCTCCGCTGCTGTCAGGGGATTTCGGCACCGCATTTCCGACCTGGCTCTACCGGGCGCTGACCTTCCTTGTGGTCTCCTGTCCCTGCGCTCTCGTGATTTCAGTGCCTCTGACATTCTTCGGCGGCATAGGCGCGGCTTCGCGCAGGGGAGTCCTCGTGAAGGGGTCCAACTATCTTGAAGCCCTCGCGGACACCCGCACGGTCGTATTCGACAAGACGGGGACTCTGACCAGAGGAGTATTTGAAGTGACGGTCGTGCATCCCGAGTCCATAGACGAGACATCGCTGCTGCATCTCGCGGCTCACGTGGAGAGGTATTCCACCCACCCCATAGCCGTCTCGCTGCGCAACGCCTATCCTGACGAGGCGGACGACTGCTCCGTCACCGATGTCCGGGAGACGGGCGGGCAGGGGGTCAGCGCCCGCGTCAACGGTCATACGGTGTGCGTGGGCAACTCCCGTTTTATGGATTCCGTCGGGGCTAAGTGGCATCCCTGCGAGAAGAGCGGCACGGTCATACATGTCGCCATTGACGGGGAATACGCCGGACATATCGTGATTTCCGACAGGGTGAAGGACGATGCCGCACAGGCCGTCTCCTCTCTCAGGGCCGCCGGGGTGAGCCGGACGGTGATGCTGACCGGCGACCGCGAGGATGTGGCGCGCAGCGTCGCCGAAGAGCTGGGACTCGACGAATACCACGCCGAACTGCTGCCTGCGGACAAGGTGGAGCAGATGGAGAAGATAATGTCCGGGACTCCGGCAGGAGGCCGCACCGCGTTCGTCGGAGACGGCATCAACGATGCTCCGGTGCTTGCGCGGGCCGACATAGGCATAGCGATGGGAGGACTCGGGGCCGATGCCGCCATCGAGGCCGCCGACGTGGTGCTGATGGACGACAGCCCGTCCAAGATAGCGTCCGTCATCGCGGTGGCGCGGCGCACGCTGGCGATAGCGCGCGAGAATACCGTCTTCGCGATAGGAGTCAAGGTTATCGTGCTGGTGCTGGCCGGGTTCGGCCTTGCGGGTATGTGGATGGCTGTGTTCGCCGATGTCGGCGTGACGGTGCTTGCCGTGTTCAACGCTATGCGCGCCCTGCGTTAGGAGTCGAGCTTCAGCACTGCCATAAACGCGCTCTGTGGCACCTGCACGGTGCCTATCTGGCGCATACGCTTCTTGCCCTCCTTCTGCTTTTCGAGCAGTTTGCGCTTGCGCGTCACGTCGCCTCCGTAGCACTTGGCCGTGACGTCCTTGCGCACCTGCTTCACCGTCTCGCGGGCGATGATTTTCGCTCCGATGGCGGCCTGCACCGGGATGTCGAACTGCTGGCGCGGAATCAGGTCCTTGAGCTTGACGCACATCTTGCGTCCGAAGTCGTAGGCGTTGTCCTCGTGGATCAGAGTCGAGAGCGCGTCCGCCGGCTCCCCGTTGAGGAGTATGTCCAGCTTGACGAGTTTCGCCGGACGGAAATCCGTCAGGTGGTAGTCAAACGAGGCGTAGCCCTTCGAGATGGTCTTGAGCTTGTCATAGAAGTCGAACACTATCTCCGAGAGAGGCATATCGTAGTTCAGCTCCACCCTGTCGGCGGTGATGTAGTGCTGTCCGATGAGAATGCCGCGGCGGTCGAGGCAGAGCTTCATTATCGGGCCGAAGAACTCCGACTTCGAGATGATCTGCGCCCGTATGTACGGCTCCTCGATATGGTCTATCATCGTCTGTGGAGGCAGCCCGGACGGGTTATGCACGTCGAGCACCTCCCCCTGAGTGGTATAGACCTTGTACGAGACGTTCGGCACGGTGGTGATTACGTCCATATCGAACTCCCTGAACAGCCTCTCCTGCACGATTTCGAGGTGCAGCAATCCGAGGAATCCGCAGCGGAATCCCGACCCCAGGGCGAGCGAACTCTCCGGCTCATAGACGAACGACGCGTCGTTGAGCTGAAATTTCTCCAGCACCGCCCGCAGCTCCTCGAATTTGTCGGCCTGCACCGGATACATACCGGCGAACACCATGGGCTTCACCTCCTCGAATCCGGAGATGGCGCTCTCGCAGGGAGAAGCGACGCCGGTGATGGTGTCCCCGACCTTGACTTCCGCCGCGCTCTTGATGCCGGTGATTACATAGCCCACGTCACCGCAGCCTATCTCCGCGCAGGGTACGAGCTTCATCTTGAGGTGTCCCACCTCCTCCACTTCATACTCCATCCCCGTGGCCACGAACTTCACCTTGTCCCCCTTGCGTATGCTGCCGTTGCTCACCTTGAAATATGCGATGACTCCCCGGAAGGAGTTGAAGACCGAGTCGAAGATGAGGGCCTGGAGCGGGGCCTGCGGGTCTCCCTGCGGCGCGGGGATCTTCTCCACGATGGCGTCCAGGATGGGGGCGACCCCCTCTCCCGTTCGTGCGGACACCTTGAACACGTCCTCCGGAGCGCAGCCGATGAGGTCGCAGATCTCGTCCGTGACCAGTTCCACCTGGGCCGACTCCATATCTATCTTGTTGAGTACCGGGATGATTTCAAGCCCGTGGTCGATGGCCATATACAGATTGGAAATGGTCTGCGCCTGCACTCCCTGGGAAGCGTCCACCACGAGCAGCGCACCCTCGCAGGATGCGATGGAGCGGGACACTTCATAGGAGAAGTCCACGTGGCCCGGAGTGTCGATGAGATTGAGCTTGTACTGCTCCCCTTTGTAGCTGTGGATCATCTGGATGGCGTGGCTCTTGATGGTGATGCCCTTCTCCTTTTCGAGGTCCATATCGTCGAGAACCTGATTCTCCATATCCCTCGCGCCGAGAGTCCTCGTCAGCTCAAGCAGCCTGTCGGCCAGAGTACTCTTGCCGTGGTCGATGTGCGCTATTATGCAAAAGTTGCGAATGCTCTTCATTTCCATATCTCCTGCAAAGATAAGTCAATTTTTATTCTTAACTTTGTCTTTCCGGTTCGGATAACACAACATTACTAATATGGCAACAATCGAAGAACTCTCAAAGATTTCCTCCCAGGTGCGCAGGGACATCGTCAGGATGGTGACCGCCGCCAAATCGGGACACCCGGGCGGATCGCTGGGCATCACGGACGTGATGACGACTCTTTATTTCAACGAGATGGAGCACGACCCTAAGACCTGGACGCGCAGCGCCAAGGGACAGGACGCCTTCATCCTTTCCGCGGGACATCTCGCCCCGGTCTATTATTCAGAACTCGCCCGCGCCGGCTACTTCCCGGTGTCCGAGCTCGGCACGCTCCGCAAATTCGGAAGCCGTCTTCAGGGACATCCGTGCATCACCGACTCTCTTCCGGGCATATTCAAACCTTCAGGCTCGCTCGGACAGGGACTTTCAGTGGCCGCCGGTATGGCTCTCGGCAAGAAGATTGACGGCGACCCTCACCGCGTATATTGCCTCTGCGGAGACGGCGAGAGCGAGGAAGGCCAGATATGGGAGGCCGGAATGTGGGCTCTGCACCACAAGGTGGACAATCTCGTAGCGTTCACCGACTGGAACGGCCAGCAGATCGACGGCCCGACCAAGACCATCACCGGCATCGAGGACCTCAGCGAGAAGTGGGGTGCTTTCGGCTGGGACGTGATTATCGCCGACGGCAACGAATATCAGAGCATACTCGACGCGTTCAAGCTCGCCCGCAACGCCAACGGCAAGCCTAAGATGATACTCTTCAAGACCGAAATGGGTCACGGAGTGGACTTTATGGCCGGCACCCACGAGTGGCACGGCAAGGCGCCTTCAGCCGAACAGTGCGAGGCGGCTCTCAAGCAGTTGGACGAAACTTTAGGAGATTATTAGTATGAAAAAGTACATTGATACAGGCAAAATCGACACCCGCAGCGGTTTCGGCGAGGGACTTGTGATTGCGGGCCGCAACGATGAGCGCGTACTCGCCCTCACCGCCGACCTCAAGGGTTCCCTCAAGATGGGCGCCTTCGCGAAGGAATTCCCCGAGAGATTTATCCAGTGCGGCATCGCCGAGGCCAATATGGTGGGCGTGGCCGCAGGTCTCGCCATCACCGGCAAGGTGCCGTTCATCGGTTCATTCGCCGAGTTCGTCACGGGCCGCGTCTATGACCAGCTCCGCCAGGAGGTGGCATACGGACACACCAATGTCAAGATTGCCTCCTCACACGCGGGCATCACCCTCGGAGAGGACGGAGCGACCCACCAGACGATGGAGGACCTCGCCCTGATGCGCGCGCTTCCGGGGATGACGG
>CAVGPE010000066.1:0-10739 GCA_963631065.1 Ruminococcus bicirculans (ex Wegman et al. 2014) | reverse complement strand
CGCGACTGGCAGTTCCGCTACGAGGCCTCCCAGCAGTGGGAAAACGTCACTCTGCCGCACGATTTCCAGATTCACCAGCCTTGGGTCAAGCCGGAAGCCAGCGAATCCGCCGACCTCGACAACCCGGTGGCCAACATCAAGAGCCGCCTGAGCGGACGCGGTTTCAAGGAAATGGGCCGCGGCTGGTATCGCAGGACGCTCCACGCCCCGGCCGAATGGCAGGGCCGCAGGGTGCTGCTTGACTTCGAGGGCATACTGCTCAACGGGGACGTGTTCCTCAACGGTGAGCGCGTCGGCGGCACGGACTACGGCTACCTCGGATTCGAGGTGGACATAACGGAATCCCTCAAGTACGGCGAAGACAACGAGATAACGGTGCTTGCCGACACCGGGAAGCCGGAGAACTCCCGCTGGTACACCGGCGGAGGACTCTACCGCGACGTGCATCTCGTACTCACTGACCCGACCCTCTACTTCAACCGCCATCCGCTCAACATCACCACCGTCGACAACAAGGCCGTGCGCTTTGCGGCGAGCATCACCAACAAGGGCGAAAGCGGATTCAAGGCCAGCTACCGCATACTCGACCCGCAGGGCCGGACGGTAGCGGAGAAGGAAATCAGCCTCAGCACCCCCAAGCGGCAGCAGGACAAGGAGTACCTTATCGACAGCATCGCGGTGGACTCCCCTATGGTCTGGGACTGCGAACACCCTAATCTATACACCCTCGAACTCAGCCTGAGCAGCGGCGAGAAGGTCAGCTCCAGCTTCGGATTCAGGACCGTGGAGTACACTCCGGAGCAGGGTTTCCTGCTCAACGGCAAGAAAGTGCTGCTCAAGGGACTGGCCAATCACCACGACCTCGGCGCGCTCGGAGCGGCGGCCCATCCGAGGGCCATCGAAAGGCGCATACACATCCTCAAGGAGTTCGGAATCAACCATATCCGCAGTTCCCACAATCCTTACAGCGAGGAATTCCTCAACATCTGCGACCGCGAGGGCATCCTGGTGGTGGACGAGCTCTACGACAAGTGGCTGACCCAGTATGCCGGCGGACGCAAGGACTGGACCGAGCAGTGGGTGCACGACGTGCCTGAATGGATGACGCGCGACCGCAACCATCCGTGCGTGATAATGTGGAGCTTCGGCAATGAACTCCAGACCCTCTACGAGATTCCGTTCCACGACTGGGGAGTGACTCCTTACCGTATGCTGAAGGCTCTCGCGACCCGCTTCGACACCGGCCGCCCGTTCACGGTGGCCATGCATCCGAGGGGACGCAACCACAGCACCGACTCCCTTCCGGCACCTCTCGTGCTGGAGACCGACATAGCCTCCTACAACTACCGATATATGTATTTCCCGGGAGACGCGAAGCGCTATCCGTGGATGATGTTCTACCAGAGCGAGGCCAACATCAGCGGGATGGGGCCGAATTTCTTCGAGATGAACCGCGACAAGGTCATCGGACTGGCCTATTGGGGAGCCATCGACTATCTGGGCGAATCCCAGGGATGGCCGGCCAAGGGCTGGGCGCAGGGCGTGTTCGACACCAGCATGCAGCCGAAGCCGAAGGCCTGGCTGATGAGGAGCATGTTCATCCCGCAGACCCCTGTGGTGCATATCGGAGTGGTAGAGAGGGAGGACAACAGCGTCTGGAACGATGTCAAGGTCGGCAACGCCGGGCTGAGCGACAGCTGGAACTTCCGCGAAGGCTCGAAGCTCAACCTCTACACCTTCACCAACTGCGACGAAGTGGAACTTCTGATCAACGGGCGCTCCGCAGGCCGCAGGCAGAACGAGACCACCAATCCTAAGGTGCGCAACCAGATATACTGGAAAGACATCCCTTATCGGGCAGGGAAAATCGAGGCCGTCGGATACAGGGACGGCAGAGAAGTCTGCCGCCATACGGTCAAGACCGCAGGCAAGTCCGTCAGACTCAAGGCCGAAGCCGACAACGCGCAGTGGCTGCGGGACGGCGACGACCTCCAGTTCGTCCGTATCAGCGCGGTGGACAGGAAGGGAATCATAGACCCGTCCGCAGGGACGCTGCTGAAGTTCTCCGTCAGCGGTCCGGCTGAAATCATCGCGGTGGACAACGGCGACATCCGAAGCGACGAGATGACCGACGGCGACACCCGTTCGCTCTATCGCGGACGCGCCATGGTAATCCTCCGTTCACTCCCGGGCGAGGAGGGCGAAGTCACTCTCACCGTCAGCGGCGAGGGCTACAAGCCTCTCTCCGTCAAGCTGTAAGATAATCTATAACCGCCCCGAGTACGGTCTCCAGACCCGACGGGGCGGTTTCCCAAAAGTCTTCGTAGCTCACGGCATCCGCGCAGAGCGGAGCGTCGCTGACCATCCTCACGGAGACGAAAGGCACTCCGTAACGCCTGCAGGTATGGGCGATGGAGGCGCTCTCCATATCCACTCCGATAGCTTCCGGACAGGCTTCGGCTATGCTGCGGGCTTTCTGCACCGTATCCACGAACCAGTCGCCGGAAGCGATTCCGCCAAGCCTGACCCCGTGTCCATAGGCTGCGGCTATCCTCTCCCTCAGGGCCTCTCCCCCGGCGCAGACATATTCCTGAGGTTCTCCCTGCATCTGACCGGAGAGGTTTTCCGGGCCGCACCACACGTCGTGGTAGCGCACGGAAGACGCGCAGATGATGTCCTTCTGGACTATGCTTCCGTCGCCGCAGAGCGTACCGCAGACCCCCGTGGAGACGATGGCCTCCACTCCGTAATGTTCTATCATCGAAGCGACGCAGAGCGCCGAATTCACCTTGCCTATGCCCGACTGGGCTATTACGACGGAAGGCCCGTCACCGTATCTTCCCGTATGGAACACGAATCCTCCCGGGCGCGTCTCCGCCGTCAGGCCCAGACGCCCCTCCAGCATCCGGAGCTCCCGCTCCATAGCCACCGTCACTCCTATCCTTTTCATTTTTTCCGAAAAAACAAGTTTTAAATATCCTCGCAAGATACGCAAATCATTCCGTTCCCGGGATGCGGTTTCCGCATTTTCGCCGGGATTTTGCATTTACGGAGAAAAGCAGTACCTTTGCCCTCCGGTTATGAAGACATCACATCACTGCATACCCTTTCTGTCCGCAGGCTTGGCGGACGTCCGAGTTCCGGAGGCGTAGAAACCTCCCACACTCCGGAAAATTCACATTGCACACACCCATAGGAATTTTCGCTCAACAATTGCAATTGACAATCTCGGTTTGTCTTGCCGTTAGGGAGTTTATTATATAATGATGACAATCAATGTAACGGTGGCCGACAAGAGCCACATCAAGTACGCGGAGGACATCTGCAAGGAAATATACATATCCTCGCTCGAACGCAGGACGGGCATCGCGAACCGCACGCCGGAATATATCTGCGAGAAGATACTCGCCGGCAAGGCGGTAATCGCACTCGCCACGGAAGACGGAATCCCGGACGGGACGCGGCCTCTCTCTCCCGGAGAGGCCCGATTCGCAGGATTCTCCTACATCGAATCCTGGGGCGGCAAGAGCTTCGTCGCCAACTCCGGACTCATAGTGGCCCACGAATTCAGGGGACTCGGCGTAGCGAAGCGAATCAAGGAACAGACCTTCATCCTCTCGCGCCACCTCTTCCCGAAGGCGAAGATATTTTCCATCACCACCGGAGCGGCCGTGATGAAGATGAACTACGAATTCGGCTTCCGCCCGGTTCCGTACAGCGAGCTCACGGACGACCCGGAATTCTGGAAAGGCTGCGAGGGATGCCGCCACTTCGACATCCTCAAGAGCCACGACTACAAGATGTGCATCTGCACCGGTCTGCTCTACGACCCGGAAGAGCACCTCGAAATCCACCACCCTGACGAATAAAACGATGACGATATGAGTAAGAAGAAAGTTGTGGTCGCATTCAGCGGCGGGCTGGACACCTCCTACACGGTGATGTATCTGGCCAGAGAGAAAGGCTATGAGGTCTACGCGGCCTGCGCAAATACTGGAGGATTCAGCCCGGAGCAGCTCCGCACCAATGAGGAAAACGCCTACAGGCTCGGCGCAACTAAATACGTCACCCTCGACGTCACGCGGGAATACTACGAGAAGAGCCTTAAATATATGGTGTACGGCAATGTGCTGCGCGGCGGCGTCTACCCGATATCCGTATCCTCCGAGCGCATCTTCCAGGGCATAGCCATAGCGCGCTACGCCAATGAGATAGGTGCGGATGCCATAGCCCACGGCTCCACCGGGGCGGGCAACGACCAGGTGCGCTTCGATATGACCTTCCTCGTCATGTGTCCGGAGAAGGAAATCATCACCCTCACCCGCGACGGAAACCTCTCGCGCAAGGAAGAAGTCGATTATCTCAACTCCCACGGCTTCAACGCCGATTTCACCAAGCTGAAATATTCCTACAACGTGGGCATCTGGGGGACTTCCATCTGCGGAGGCGAGATTCTCGACTCCACGCAGGGTCTGCCGGAGAGCGCATACCTCAAGCAGGTCAGCCGTCAGGGCAGCGAAAAGCTCAGCCTCGGCTTCACCAAGGGTGAGCTCACCGAGGTCAACGGCGTCCGCTACGAAGACAGGATAGCCGCAATCCAGGCGGTGGAGGCGATAGGGTCGGCCTACGGGATAGGCCGCGATATGCATGTGGGCGACACCATCATAGGCATCAAGGGCAGAGTAGGATTCGAGGCTGCGGCCCCTATGCTCATAATAGGCGCGCACAAGTTTCTGGAAAAATTCACTCTCTCAAAATGGCAGCAGTACTGGAAGGACCAGGTGGCCAACTGGTACGGGATGTTCCTGCACGAGAGCCAGTACCTCGAACCGGTGATGCGCGACATCGAAGCTATGCTCGAAAGCAGCCAGCGCAACGTGAGCGGCACTGTCACCCTCGAACTCCGTCCGTACAGCTTCTCCACCGTGGGAGTCGACTCCCCTAACGATCTGGTGAAATCCAAACTCGGAGAATACGGTGAGACCCAGAAGGGCTGGACTTCAGAAGAGGCCAAGGGCTTCATCAAGCTGCTCTCCACCCCGCTCCGGGTCTATTACGGCAAGCATAAGGACGAAGAGAATCTATAATAAATATGAGCGAAGAGGGAAAAATCACTCCTGAAACCCCCGCCTCCGGAGACCGGAAGAGCGGACGGCGCGCATCAAGGTCAGGACACAGGAGGGGCGGCCGTTCCGGAAGGAAGGCCAAAGACGCGGCGGCGGAGACCGTCGTCACGGCAAGCGCCCCCAAGATAAGGGTCGGCATCGTAGGAGGCGCCGGCTACACCGCCGGAGAGCTGATAAGGATACTTGTCAACCACCCGATGGCGGAGCTGAGCTTCGTGCACTCCGACAGCAGCGCCGGCAAATATCTGTGGCAGGTGCACAGCGGCCTGTACGGCGACACTTCGCTGCAGTTCTGCGACAGCTTCGACCTCGGAGCGGCGGATGTCCTCTTCCTCTGCTCGGCCCACGGCAGGAGCCGCGAATTCTGGGAGAGCCACGACCGTCCCTCCGGTCTAAAGGTGATAGACCTCGCGCAGGATTTCCGCGACGAGAGCGAAGGCTATGTCTACGGCCTGCCCGAGATGCAGCGCGAGAAGATAGCGAAAGCGTCCCTGATAGCCAATCCGGGCTGCTTCGCCACCGCGATACAGCTCGCCCTGCTGCCTCTCGCGGAAGCCGGACTCATACGGGGCGAAGTCTGCATCAACGCCGTCACCGGCTCCACCGGAGCGGGGGTCAAACCCTCTGAAACCACGCATTTCAGCTGGAGGAGCGGCAACATCTCCGCCTACAAGATATTCGAGCACCAGCACCTCAAGGAGATACGCCGCAACCTCTCCCTGCTTCAGGAGGGCTTCAACTCCCCTCTCGACTTCATACCTATGCGCGGGGACTTCACGCGGGGCATCTTCGCCACGGTCCATCTCGACTGCGAGCTCGACATAGACGAGGCGTACAGCCTCTACAGGGGCTTCTACGCGGACGCGGCGTTCACATTCGTGAGCGACTCCCCCGTGGACCTCAAACAGGCAGTCAACACCAACAAATGCCTCATCTCGCTCGAAAAGCACTCCGGGAAGCTGGTCATCTGCTCGGTGATAGACAATCTACTCAAAGGGGCTTCGGGACAGGCGGTGCAGAATATGAACCTGATTTTCGGCCTGCCGGAGGACTGCGGTCTGAGGCTCAAGGCCTCGGCCTTCTGACATCCCGGCACAAAGCGGATAGGTAAATATTGAAATTATTACTTGCAAAACTTGAGTGATGGATTTATTCAAGGTATATAAACTCTGGGACATCGAGCCGGTACGTGGCCTCGACACGACTCTCTGGGACAAGGACGGGGTGGAATACACCGACCTCTACGGCGGCCACGCCGTCATCAGCATCGGACACTGCCATCCTCACTATGTGAAGATGCTCACCGGACAGCTCTCCCGGCTCGGATTCTACTCCAATGCGGTGCAGAACTCCCTCCAGAAGGAACTCGCCGTCAAGCTCGGCAGGGTGTGCGGCTACGACGACTATTCCCTCTTCCTCTGCAACAGCGGGGCCGAGGCCAACGAGAACGCCCTCAAGCTCGCCTCCTTCGCGACAGGAAGGGCGAAGGTTCTCGCATTCTCCGGAGCCTTCCACGGCAGGACGAGCGGAGCGGTGGCGGCGACCGACAACCCCCGGATACGCGCTCCGTTCAACTCCACGCAGAACATAAGCTTCGCCCCGCTCGGCGATGCGGAAGCGGTCGGCAAGGCCCTCTCCACCGGGGAATACGCCGCAGTCATCATCGAGGGCATACAGGGAGTGGCCGGCATCCACGACCCGGGCGACGGGTTTCTGCGCAGTCTGCGCGAACTTTGCGACAGATACGGCACCCTGCTCATCACGGACGAAATCCAGTCCGGCTACGGACGCAGCGGCCTCTTCTTCGCGCACCAGCACTCCGGCATCAGGGCCGACATCATCACGACGGCCAAAGGGATGGCCAACGGACTGCCTATAGGAGGCGTGCTGATTTCTCCGTCCATCAAGGCGGAATACGGGATGCTCGGCACCACCTTCGGAGGCAACCACCTCGCCTGCACGGCCGCCATAGCCGTGCTGGACGTAATCGAGAACGAACACCTCGTGGAGAACGCCGCCGGAGTCGGGGAGCATCTCCGGGCCGCCCTCTCGGGAGACAAGGCCCTCAGGGAATACAGGGGACGCGGCCTGATGATAGGACTCGAACTCAAGCCCGAATATGTCGGGCTGCGTGACCGCCTGCTCTTCGAAAAGCATTTTTTCACCGGAGCCGCAGGCGCATCCGTCATCCGGGTGCTTCCGCCGCTCACCATAAGCGAAGCGACCGCCGACAGATTCATCGCCGCCTGGAGGGAACTCTGCTCCGACGCAGCACAGAGATGAGAAGCAGACAATCCATTAGCTTGTGCGGGAGGGAAAGTTTTGCGAGTACCTGCACAATGTTTATTTTACAACAAATTTGAGTTATGAAAGAATTTACAAATATCCGGCAGCTCGGCGACCCGCTCAAGGCCCTCGCTGAAGCGCAGTACGTCAAAAGCCACCCCTTCGCCGACCGTAAGCTCGGCGAGAACCGGACGCTGCTGATGGTGTTTTTCAACAACAGCCTCCGCACCCGGCTCAGCACACAGAAGGCGGCCCTCAATCTCGGGATGAACGTCATCGTGCTGGACATCAACCAGGGCGCGTGGAAGCTGGAGACCGAGAGGGGCGTGATAATGGACGGCGACAAGAGCGAACACCTGCTCGAAGCCATCCCCGTGATGGGCTGCTACTGCGACCTGATAGGGGTGAGGTCATTCGCCCGTGTCGAGAGCAAGGAGGACGACTACAACGAAGTAATACTCAATCAGTTCATTAAATACAGCGGCAGGCCGGTATTCAGTATGGAGGCCGCCACCCGGCATCCGCTCCAGACCTTCGCCGACATCATCACCATCGAGGAGCACAAGAGGAAGCCGAGACCCAAGGTCGTGATGACCTGGGCACCCCATCCGAAAGCCCTTCCGCAGGCCGTGCCTAATTCTTTCGCGGAAGGCATTGACTGGGCCGGATATGATTTTGTCATCGCCAACCCTGAGGGCTACGACCTCGCTCCGGAGTTCATCCGGGGCGCGAGAGTGACCCACGACCAGGACGAAGCCCTGCGCGGAGCGGATTTCGTCTATGCCAAGAACTGGTCCGCCTATGAGGGCGACAGCTACGGCAAGGTGCTTTGCAGCGACCGGGGCTGGACCGTCACGGCGGAGAAGATGGCCCTCACGGACGACGCCTTCTTTATGCACTGCCTTCCGGTCAGACGCAATATGATAGTCAGCGACGAGGTAATCGAGGGGCCGCGCTCACTTGTGATTCCGGAAGCGGCCAACAGGGTCGTGTCCGCCCAGACGGTCATCAGGAAGATGCTTGAATCCCTATGATAAAGGTCGTCAAGATAGGGGGCAATGTGGTGGATTCCCCGGAGCTGCTCGGACAGTTCTGCACCGACTTCGCCGCTCTCGAAGGCCCGAAGGTCCTCGTACACGGAGGCGGCAAGCTGGCGAGCGACTTCCAGCGCAGGCTCGGACTTGAGCCGCAGATGGTGGAAGGCCGCCGCGTGACGGACGCGCAGACCCTGCAGATTGTGACTATGGTCTATGCCGGATGGTGCAGCAAGCACATCACGGCCACTCTTCAGGAGAGGGGCTGCAACGCTATGGGACTCGCAGGCTGCGACGCTTCCCTCATAATGGCCTCCCGCCGTCCGCCAAGGACGCTCTCCGACGGGGTGACAAGGGTGGATTACGGACTCGTAGGGGATGTCACTCCGGAGTCCATAAACTCCGAAGCTATCAGACAACTCCTTGATATGGGGATAGTTCCTGTCTTTTGTGCCATCACCTGCGACGGACGCGGAGGCCTGCTCAACACCAACGCCGACACCGTCACCGCCGCAATTTCTTCCGCAATTAATGCGGAACTTCTTTATTGTTTCGAAAAAAATGGCGTACTTTACGACCGGAATGACCCCGCGAGCGTGATACCCGTCCTGAACCAGGGCCTCTACGGCAGGCTAAAGGAGGAGGGGCGCGTCGCCGAAGGGATGATTCCCAAGCTGGACAACGCATTCTCGGCCCTCGAAAAGGGCGCCGCCGGAGTGAGGATAATGCACTCCGGGCAGCTGCCCGACGGGGACGCAGGCACGAAACTCATATTATGACTTTAAGTTTCGCATTTGCGAAACACAGTTTTAGAGGCCCGCAGGGCCGAAAGTAAGTCCCTTTCCCGAGGAAAGGGATTTAGGGAAAGGGTGACGTAATAACAATAAGCGAAGCTTGTGCGGGAGGAAAAAGTTTTGCAAGTACTGCACAATGCTTATTTTACAATAACTTTTATTACTTGCAAAACTTGAGTGATGACGAAGTACAGGGAGTATATTGAACTGCTCAGGCAACTGGTGCGCATACCTTCCCCCTCGTTCGAAGAGGAGGAGGCAGCGGGCCTTGTCTGCGGGGCGCTTGACCGCCTGGGGATAGGCTACAGCCGTCCGAAAGGCAATATAGTCGCCCTGAACCGGCATTTCGACCCCGGGAAGCGGACTCTTGCCCTCGATGCGCATCTCGACACGGTCCCTGCATCCGGAGGCTATACGAGAGACCCTTACGACCCGGGCAATGAAGAAGGCGTCGTTTACGGACTCGGTTCCAATGATGATGGCGGAAGTGTGGTGTCTATGATTGCCGCTTTCCGTCATTTTTATGATATGCCGCTTCCGTTCAACCTGATGCTCGTCCTCACCCGCGAAGAGGAGCGTTCCGGCCCGGACGGAGCGAAGTGGCTCTATGCCACCGACGGCTGCTTCGCCACTTCGGAGAGACTCCCGTACCCCGACTGGGTTATAGTGGGGGAACCGACGGGAATGCAGGCCGCCACAAGCGAACGCGGACTCCTCGTACTCGACGGGGAGGCGCACGGAAAGAGCGGACACGCCGCAAGGGACGAGGGGGTCAACGCCCTCTACATCGCCCTCGATGACATCGCCGCGCTCCGCGCCCACCGCTTCTCAAGGCACTCCCCCCGGATGGGGGACGTGCGGCTCAATGTGACACAGATTGAGGCGGGAAGCACCCACAATGTCATTCCGGACCGCTGCGACTTCACAGTGGACATACGCCCCACGGAACAGTACACCAACGAGGAGATTCTCACGGAACTCCAGACCCTCTGCCGCAGCACCCTGAAAGCCCGTAACCTCGGCAACCGCTCCTCCGCCACGGCGGAAGGCTCGCCACTTACGGAGACGGCGCGGCTTCTGGGCATACCGACATTCTCCTCCCCCACCACTTCCGACTGGATGCGCATAGGATGCGATGCCGTCAAGATGGGGCCGGGACAGTCCTCACGCTCGCACAGGGCTGACGAATATATCACGACGGACGAGATAGACAACGCCGTCGACACATATATCAGATATATAGACAATTTTTATGGCAACACTCTGGAATAAGGGAACCGTCGCGACCGAAAGGGTCGAGGACTTCACCGTAGGCAACGACAGGCAGCTTGACCTCAGGCTCGCCGCCTATGACATCGAAGGTTCGAAGGCCCACATCAGGATGCTGGAGAGCATAGGCCTGCTGGAAAAGGACGAACTCAAGGCCCTGCTCGCCGCCCTCGACAGGATAGAGGAGAAGGTCAGGGACGGAAGTTTCACCCTCGAAGACGACATGGAGG
>CAVGPE010000065.1:1284-2981 GCA_963631065.1 Ruminococcus bicirculans (ex Wegman et al. 2014) | reverse complement strand
AGTATGGACTTGTATGCGTCCTGAAGCTCCACATATTTGCCCACGAGGGCGATGTCCACCTCGGACTTCGGATGCTTGAGGCGGGAGAGGAAAGCGTTCCAGGCCGCCATATCCGGCTGGGAGAAGTTCTCCACCTGGAGATGGCGCACCACGAGTTCGTCGAGATGCTCCTCGTGCATATTGAGCGGCACCTGATAGATGCTCCACGCATCGATGGACTGGATGACGTGTCCCGGCTTGACATTGCAGAAGAGCGCGACCTTCTTGCGCAGTTCCGGAGTGAGCGGGTGTTCTGTGCGGCAGACTATCACGTCCGGCTGTACTCCGGACTGCTGGAGCATCTGAACCGAGTGCTGCGTAGGCTTGGTCTTGAGTTCCTTGGCGGCGCTCAGATACGGCACGAGGGTGAGGTGTATGGACATGCAGTCCTCCTCCGGAAGCTCCCACTGGAGCTGGCGCACGGCCTCCACGAACGGCTGCGATTCCATATCTCCGACCGTGCCTCCGATTTCGGTGATGATGATGTCGTATTTGCCCGTGTTGCCGAGCAGAAGCATACGGCGCTTGATTTCGTCGGTGATGTGTGGGACTATCTGCACGGTCTTGCCCAGATACGCCCCTTCTCTCTCCTTTGAAATCACGGTGTGGTATATTTTGCCGGTGGTGACATTATTGGCCTTCGAGGTGTGCACCCCGAGAAAACGCTCATAGTGGCCGAGGTCAAGGTCGGTCTCCGCTCCGTCCTCCGTGACGTAGCACTCTCCGTGTTCGTATGGATTAAGAGTCCCCGGATCCACATTGATATAGGGGTCGAACTTCTGGATGGTGACTTTGAGGCCTCTGGCCTGAAGGAGTTTTGCAAGAGATGCGGCGACGATGCCTTTACCGAGTGACGATGCCACTCCGCCCGTGACGAAAATATACTTAGTATCCATAACGGGATACAAAGATACGAATAAGTTTGTAAATTCGCGGCTATGAAATCCACGATATTTTCATATTTGATGCTTTTTGCGCTGCTTTGCGGGGTATGCGGGAGCTGCCGTGCCGAAACCGGGCGATATAAGGTCAAGACGATCAGAGAGTACCCGCACGACACCGCCGCATATACCCAGGGTCTCTTCTTTCACGATGGGCAGATGTACGAGAGTACGGGGCAGTACGGACGGTCCTCGCTGCGCATAGTGGATTTTGCAAGCGGGAAAGTGCTGCGCAAGCTGGATTTCGCGAGAAAGTATTTCGGCGAAGGCTCGGCGGTGCTGGACGGAAAGATGTATGTACTCACCTGGACCAACCGTGTCGCTTTCGTCTATGACGCGGCCACTCTCGCCTACGAAAAGGCCTACTCCTATCCGCGCGAGGGTTGGGGAATCACGACCGACGGGAAGTCCCTTATCACATCGGACGGCTCGTCGAGGCTGTATTTCCTGTCCCCTGACTTCAAGCTGCACAAGTCCTTGGAAGTCAAGATGAACGGAAGGTCGGTGAAATATCTCAACGAACTCGAATGGATAGACGGGAAGATATGGGCCAATGTCTATATGACGGATATGATAGTGATAATCAATCCTGAAGACGGACGGGTGGAGGCCGCGATAGACTGCAGCGGTCTGCTGCCGAAGTCGCTCCGCACCGCCGACACCGACGTGCTGAACGGCATAGCCCACGACCCGGCGACGGGACGCATATGGCTCACC
>CAVGPE010000065.1:0-1274 GCA_963631065.1 Ruminococcus bicirculans (ex Wegman et al. 2014) | reverse complement strand
GCGGTAGGGGTACTCTTCGAGGCCGCGCTGCCGGCAGTTCCCTCCTGCAACGACAAACCCCCGCTGTCTCAGCGGGGGTTTACGGTTAGTTAGTAGTGTATTACCTTATAGAAGGTTAATTATAGTTGGTTAGAAGTCTCCGGTGTTATCCGGAGCAGAGTTGTTTCATTTCCGAAAGCAAAGGTACGCACATTTTTTGGATATGCAATACTTTTTCAAAAATTTTTCAAAGATTTTTCGGCAATTTTTAAAATTTTTTATTAAGTAGCTCCGGCCTGAGTCTTTTCGTGCGTTCGAGGGCCTGCTCGTCCTGCCAGGCCTGTATGAGCTTCGGATTGCCGCTGAGCAGCACTTCGGGTACTTTCCAACCGTTGAATTCCGCCGGTCTCGTATATACGGGAGGGGAGAGCAGATTGTCCTGGAAACTGTCCGAGAGCGCGGAGGTCTCGTCGCTGAGCGCACCCGGTATCAGGCGCACGATGGAGTCCGCCAGCAGAGCCGCCGGAATCTCGCCGCCGCTCACGACATAGTCCCCCACGGAGATCTCCCGCGTGACGAGATGCTCCCGTATCCTGTGGTCTATGCCCTTGTAGTGGCCGCAGAGTATCATTATGTTCTCCTTCAGCGAGAGTGAGTTGGAGATGCTCTGGTCGAGCCGCTCCCCGTCCGGGGACATATATATGATTTCGTCGTAGTCCCGCAGGCCCTTCAGCTCCTCCATCATCCGGTACACCGGCTCTATGGTCATCACCATCCCGGCATCCCCGCCGTAGCTGTAGTCGTCCACGTTCTTCCTCGGCCCGAGTCCGTATTTGCGCAGGTCGTGCACCTCGATCTCGACGAGTCCCTTTTTTATCGCCCGTCCGACGATGGAGTGGGACAGGGGGCTGTCAAGGAGTTCCGGCACCACGGTAAGTATGTCTATATGCATTTCCTTCAAGTTTCGCAAGTGATGAATTCCAATATTTCCGCAAAGTTAGTGAAGCTTTCGGCTATTTTCCAATCAAAATTAGTATATTTGTAAGTTATAACAAACCAATAACTCTGACATTATGAGCGAAAACAACTTTCCTGAGAAGATCCGAGAGGTCGTTTCAGATGTAGCCGAAAAGCTTGCCGACAAGGTTGACGAACTCACCGACAAGGCGGAGGACCTTACTGACAAGCTCAGCGATAAGGTGGAAGAACTCACCGACAAGGCGGAAGACCTTTCCGGCAAGTCCTGTGACAAGGCCGAAGAACTCGCCGACAAGATTGGTGACAAGGCCGACGAA
>CAVGPE010000064.1:0-4259 GCA_963631065.1 Ruminococcus bicirculans (ex Wegman et al. 2014) | reverse complement strand
TTATGCCGACGGAAATGACATTCCTGAGGCCTTCGCCGATATGCGGCAGAAGCTTCGAGACGGCCGGCTCAAGATAGATTTTGGAGCCTATCAGTATGGCAATCAGCAGGATGCCGTACAGCAGGATTCTGAGGAAATACGACCTTAGGAGCCTTCGCCACTCGCTCTGTTCCGCAGCCGACGTCCTGTCGTCCTGCTCCGGAGAGGGATTGATCCTGTCCAGAATGCGCTTCGGGAGCTTGCGCTCCAGATAGTCGCAGACCGGATCGGCGGCCTTGATCATGTAAGGGGTGGTGAAAGTGGTTATCACCGACACGGCTATGATGACCGGATATATGAAGTCGCGCATGACCCCAAGCGAACAGCCCAGACCGGCGATGATGAAGGCGAATTCGCCGAGCTGCGCAAGGCTGAAACCCGAATGTACCGCGTTCCTCAGTCCCTGCCCGGCCAGCAGCACCCCTCCGGAAGAGAATATGACGATACCGGTCATCGTGATTACGGTGATTATCAGCACCGTAGCCCAATGCTCCGCTATCACCGCCGGGTCCATCATCATACCTACGGACACGAAGAACACCGCTCCGAACAGGTCCTTGAGACTCTTGACCAGATGCTCTATCCTCTCGCCCTCGATAGTCTCCGCAAGGATGGAACCCATGACGAAAGCCCCCAGGGCCGAAGAGAATCCGGCGAGGCTCGCGATCGCCACCATAGCGAAGCAGAGTCCTATGCTCGTTATCAGCAATATCTCGTCGTTCAGATACTTATGGGCTTTCTTGAGCAGCGTCGGGATGAGATATATTCCGACCAGAAACCACAGCACGAGGAAGAACACCAGCTTGCAGATGCCCCACAGCATCTCCCCGCCGGCGAAGCGCTTGGACACGGCAAGGGTGGACAGAAGCACGAGCAGGAGTATGGCAATCAAGTCCTCCACCACGAGAGTCCCGAACACCAGCGACGCATACGGCCGCTTCTTCAGACCCATCTCCTCGTAGGCCTTGATGATGATGGTCGTGGACGACATGGACAGCAGTCCGCCCAAAAATATGCTCTCCATCGTACTCCAGCCCATAGCGTATGCTGCTATCAGCCCGACCACGAACATACCTATGAATTTGGAGCCGGCCATTATCAGCGCGCTGCTCCCCACTTTCAGGAGTTTCTTGAAGCTGAATTCCAGACCCAGGGCGAAGAGCAGGAAGATGATGCCTATCTCGGACCACTGCTCCACGCTCTCCGCGCTGGTGAGTTTCGGGAACAGCCCCAGATGCGGCCCCACTATGAAGCCCGCGATTATATACCCGAGTATCAACGGCTGTTTCAACGCCTTGGAGATGACCGTAAACACCCCGGCGGCGACAAGGATGACGGCAAGGTCCGCCACCAGATTCAACTCTTCATTCATATTCTTTAAGAACTCGACTTCCCGGACAGGGTGCAAGGCCCGCCCGGCGGATGGCAAATGTACATAATTTCTCCGAAATGCGGCGCCGCCGGCATATTTCCGCTCAAAATTCTTAAATTTGCCTCCCGTACCGGCTCTGCGGAGCGGCATTCCGCACACGGACCGGTCGAGCTGTCCGGGCACACCCGGCTGACGGGAAAAAAGACGATCAAAACAACTTCTTAGTTATGACAATCAAATCCAAGGTATTCTCCTGGGTAATAGGAGTACTGCTCGTAGCGGCGGCCGCGTTCTGCTACATCAAGTTCTACTTTGTCTTCGGCGAAGGGGTCAAAGCCGGCGAACTCAACCAGATAGTCTATAAGGGCTGGATATGGAAGACCTACGAGGGCCGGCTCATCCAGACCGGATTCAACAGCACGCGTAAGGGCGGCAGCCTGCAGTCCAACGAGTTCAACTTCTCCGTGACGGACAAGGCCGTGGCCGACTCGCTGATGAGGTGCAGCGGCAAGATGGTCGAGCTTCACTACAAGGAATACAACGGCTGGCTGCCTTGGAGAGGCATGCAGAAACACATAGTGGACAGAATCATCTCAGTCAGCAAGTCCGAAGGCGCGACCGAGATACCTTACGTCACGGGAGAGGAGACCGTCTTATGATGACGGGGCTGCTCTTCCTCGTCGCGACGGTCATCGCGACACACCCTGCAGGCAATCCCAACGCCCGCCTGCTCACGGTCGAAGAATCCGTGGGCCAGGGTGTCCGTCCGGTCTATCCGGAGAGGGTGAAGCTCTGGTGGGACGCCGACAGCCGCCTCACCAAGGAGAGACCCTCCGCGAAGAAAGCGACCTACATCCTTCCCGGAAGCGACCGCCCCGGCATAGTCTATGGCAAGACTGTCAGCCGCAACGAATTCGGCATCAGTTCAGGGGTCATCCCTTCACCAGACGGCAAACGGCTCGCGGTCTATCGCAAGGACGAGTCGGAAGTGGGCCTGTTTCCGCTGTTCGACATAAGCACGCGCACCGGAAGCTCGGACCCCATACGCTACCCTATGGCGGGAATGAAGTCCGAGAAGCTCTCGCTCTGCGTCTGCGACACGAAGGGGAACATACTCAGCGAACTGCAAATCAGCGACTTCGACGAGGCGCGCTACCTCACGGGGGTCAGCTGGTCGCCGGAAGGCAAATATATCTTCGTACAGGTGCTTGACCGTGCGCAGCACAATATGCACCTCAATATGTACCGCGCCTCCGACGGAGGATTCGTCCGCACGATACTCTCCGAGACAGACAGCGCCTGGGTGGAGCCGCTCGACCCGCTGTACTTCATCAAGGGGAGCTACAATTTCATCTACCGCACGGACAGTCGCGACGGCTACCGCAACCTCTACCTCTGCGACACTCTCGGCCGCATCAGACGCGCGACCCCCTGCAATGCCGACGTGAAGTATCTGGCAAACGACGGCAGCTACATCTACTACACCTCCGCCGAAGTCTCCCCCGTCGAGAACCATCTCTTCAAGGTCAGCGTCAGGGGGCTGAAGACAGGCAGGCCGCAGCGCCTCACCTCCGAGAGAGGCTGGCACGAGATAGACATGTCCCCGGACTGCAGCAAGTTCATCGACCGCTACAGCAGTTTCAACGTGCCGGGAGTCACGACGGTCAAGGACAACGGAGGCAATGTTCTCAACCACATCCTCACGGCGCTCGACCCGCTCGACGAATACGCCCAGTGCAGGGTTGAACTTGGCACGGTGAAGTCCGCGGACGGACGCTTCGACAACTACTACCGTCTCTATTATCCGAGGGATTTCGACCCGTCGAAGAAATATCCGCTCATAGTCTATGTCTATGGCGGCCCGCATTCGCAGATGGTCACCGACAGCTGGCTCGGAGGAGTCAGGATGTGGGAGATGATGATGGCCCAGAAGGGTTATGTAGTCTATGTCCAGGACAACCGTGGCACGCAGAACCGTGGCGCGGCGTTCGAGAAGGCCATCAACCGTCAGTGCGGGCAGGCGGAGATGGAGGACCAGATGGAGGGCGTCAGGACGCTGCTTGCCACAAGCCCGTGGATAGACAGGGACAGGATAGGGGTGCACGGCTGGAGCTACGGGGGATTTATGACCCTCTCGCTTGCCGCCTGCAACCCGGGATTCTTCAAGGTCGCCGTGGCCGGCGGTCCGGTCATCGACTGGAAATGGTACGAAGTGATGTACGGCGAGCGGTATATGGACACCCCGGAGACCAATCCGGAAGGCTTCGCCAAAACCTCCCTTCTCCCCAAGGCTAAAGACCTCACGGGAAGAGTGCTGATCTGCCAGGGAGTGCTGGACGACACCGTGGTGTGGGAACATTCTCTCAGTTTCGTCCAGGAATGCATAGCCGCCGGGAAGCGGGTGGATTATTTTCCTTACCCGCGTGAACAGCACAATATGAGAGGCCGCGCCAGAGTGCACCTCTACGACAAGATAACGGATTATTTCGAGACATATTTATGATGAGACGATTTCTCGCGGCATCCGCGCTGGTTCTGTTGGCCGGCACGGCTTGTATGGCGCAGACCAAGGCTGAGTCCAAGCTGTATGACAAGACTCTGGCGAAGCCGTCCGTGGCGGCATTCGACAAATTCCTCAAGAAATATCCCTCTTCCGTCTACGCGGACGAGATAAAGGCACGCAGGGACACTCTGCTGCATATCAGCCCGTATGATGAGGAGCAGGCTTCGGCAATCATCCGCGGCCTCCTCCCCGAGGGAGCCGAGTTCAAAGCCATACCGCTGCGCAGCGACGGGGTGGACAGGATATATGCCGTGTGCATAGCCTCCGACACACTCTCTCTGGACA
>CAVGPE010000063.1:0-17759 GCA_963631065.1 Ruminococcus bicirculans (ex Wegman et al. 2014) | reverse complement strand
TGTCCAGATCGACCGCCTGTTCCTTTCTGCGTGCGCCGCCCGACTTCTGCGATGGCATACCTATATATTAGATGTCCGGATTGACGATGATGCGTCCGCAGTGTTCGCAGATGACGAGCTTCTTGCCCGAAGCGATGTCTATCATACGCTGAGGGGTTATCGTGTGGAAGCAGCCTCCGCAGGCGTCGCCGTATGTCCCGTCTTCGTTCTTCGGGAAGAGGGAGACTACAGCGAGATGGTTGTGGGTGCTGTTGCGGATGCGCTCGTAGGCACTGAGCGTCCTCTCGTCAAGCTTGGAGGTGAACTCCTCGCGCCTCTTCTTGAGGGCGGCCTCCTCCTTGGCGGTGGACTCCACGATGGAGGAGAGCTCCTCCTTCTTGGATGCGAGATCCCCCTCCCGTATGGTGATGCGGTCGCTGATGCGGTCGAGGTCTGCCTTCCTCTCTTCGATGGCCTCCTTGGCCTCGTTGATGTTCTTCTCGGCTATGGCCCGCAGAAGCCCCTGATTCTCAAGCTCCTTGTTGATGGAGTCGAATTCGCGGCTGTTGGAGATGTTCCCCAGCTGGGAGCGGTATTTCTCGATCTCAGCGTCAAACTCCACGATTTCCTGCTTGGAGGCGGCTATGTTCTGGTTGTAGCCGTCGATAAGCTGCTCGACACGGGCATATTTGGCTTTGAGAGACTCCACTTCCTCTTCAAGCGCGGAGACCTCTTCCGGGAGTTCTCCCCGGAGCTGGACAAGCCTGTCGATATCGTTGTCCGCGGCCTGGAGTGCATAGAGCGTCCTGAGCTTCTCCTGAGCGCCCTGCTCGCTCTCGGCAAAGTTCTTCTGCAGGGACACGAAGGTCTCGCGCTCGTCGACCGGAGTCTGTACTTTCGTTGTTTTCTTGGTGGTTGCCATATTTAAGGTATTATGCGAAGCGCAAAGTTAGGAAATCTTTTGCTTTTATTCAATCAAAGACTCTTCTTTATCTCGACAAGTTGCGCCCTGATGGACTTGAGCGACGAGAGCACCCTCACCCTCGCCCCGACCTTGTCCCTGTCCGAAGCCATCTGCCTCGCGGCCCCGTCCAGAGAGAGTCCCTTCTCCTTGACGAGATGGTGTATCTGGCGGAAAGTCTCCAGGTCGTCGGGAGAGAAGAGCCTGTTGCCCTTGGCGTTGCGCCTCGGGCGGACGAACTTCGTGAATGTGTCGGACCAGTAGCGCACGAGAGAGACGGACTCCCCTATGGCGTCAGCCACTTCACCGATAGTATAAACTGTCTTTTCCATTGCAAAACGTTTTCAGTCCATCGACTGCTTGGTGTTCACGGACATATAGAGCATATTAGAATATTCGTCCGGACTCACCGACGCGAAGATGTAGTTGACCGGGTCGAGGAATCTGTCCCCGAGGTGGATTTCGTAGTGCAGGTGCGGGGCGAAGGCCTTGCCGGACATTCCGGACTCGCCTATCTTCTGCCCGGAGGAAACCTTCTGCCCGGCACGCACGGAGGTCGACTCCAGATGCGCATAGACGGTGACATATCCGCCTTCGTGGAGCAGTTCCACGGTCTTGCCGAGCTTCTTGGAGGTCGACACCCTGCTCACCGTGCCGGCGGCGGAGGCATAGACGGGAGTTCCCCGGGCGACGATGAGGTCAAGCCCCTCGTGATAGACATAGGCCTTGTAGAACGGGTCCATCTTCCGTCCCGTGGAAGCGCCTATCTGGGAATATGTCATATCCTTGACCGGCAAGGTCATAGGCGGCATTACAAAGTCCTCGGCGGCGAGGGTTCTGAATATCTTGAGGAAGGCCTCTTCCACATCGGAGGCCTGTGCGAGCAGCCTGTCGGCCTTATCCTCGGTATATCCGGCGACCTTCGCGTCAGGCACGGATTCTCCCGTGAACATAAAGTCGAGTCCGGACATCGGGTCAGCATTCGGGGCGTTGGCCCGGAAGGCCGTCTCGTATATCTCGTTGTCCTTGTGCTGCAGGTTGGCGATGCCGTCCCGGAGGAGTTCCTCCTTAGGAGCAAAGCCGGGGTAAAGCCTCTCGTACATCTTTATCTCCCGCCGCAGCTCCCGCTCCACATCAGTCCTCCAGAAGAGCGCGAACACGCAGTATACCAGCACGGCAAGCGTCAGGGTGACAAGCAGGTAGCCGAGTACCAGAAGCAGGACGCGTCCGATGTCGGTGCGCACCTTCCGGAAACGCAGGTCCTTCGGGTCAAATCCGAGCGTCTTCTGCTTACTCACCGGCTTTCCTCCCCCGACGGAGCAGCTCCATCGTACTTTTCGCCGTCGGCTGCGAGTTCTCCGCGCTGCGGCTGGCGACCATAGCCCGATACTCGTCTTCAGGCATATTGATATCCAGGTAATTCATCGGGTTCACCCGGTTGCCCCGGTATATCACCTCGTAGTGCAGATGCGACCCCGTGGACTTGCCGGTGTTGCCGACCGTGCCTATGCGGTCTCCCCGATGCAGCTTCATCCCCGGACTCACCTCTATGGTGTTGAGATGGGCGTACCGCGTCTTGTAGCCGTAACCGTGGTCGATGACGATTTCGTTGCCGTAGCCCCAGAGGTGCATCGACGCCTTCTCCACCACCCCGTCGCCGGTGACATAGACCGGCGTTCCAGTCTTTGTGGCGAAGTCCTGGCCTCCGTGCCTCTCCCCGCCCCCATAGACAGGGTCTATGCGGTAGCCGAAACTGCTGGACAACCGGAACTCCCCTTTCGCGGGAAGGATGGGAGGCACGTTCGGCACGCAGGATATCATATCTCCGGCCTGACGGGACAGCTGCCCCACCTCGTCCAGAGACTTGCTTCTCACATAAGTCCGCTTGGTGAGGTCGTCCAGACGGCGCACGGTCCGCCTCAGATGCGAATTGACCCCGAGACGGTCGAGTTCCGCGTAGCGGTTGACGCCTTCCATCCCGGAATTGCGCACCGCGTCGGGAATCGGGTTGAGACCGTAGATGGAGCGGTACACGTCGTCGTCCCGCTGCTCTATCCCCGTGAGAGTCTGCTCGTATATGTCCAGCTGCCTGTCGAGCAGATTCATCCTCGTCTCCCACTCGGCGTGGGCGCGCCTGAGCGACGCGGTCCGGGGCAGTTCCAGATGCAGCACGGACAGATAGAGCCAGAAATAGAACGCGACAAGCGCGAGCGCCACCGCGACCAGCAGCACCACCCTTATCTGTCTGAGATATTTAGGCTCGTCCCGAGCCTCATACATCAGAGTTTCCGGATTGAAGACATATTTCGGCATCGGGTGCAAAGATACTAACTTTCGTGGAGAATGCGTGGGCGGGATTCTTGCCATTGGAAATTTTATTGGTTATTTTTGCGGTTTGTTTGGGAATTATTTCAAAACAGCTTCTGATATTTTGCACTATTATGACTTCTAAGGAAATAAGACAGAAATTTCTCGATTTCTTCGCATCCAAGGGACACACCGTCGTGCCTTCGGCCCCGATGGTGGTCAAGAATGACCCGACGCTGATGTTCACCAACGCCGGTATGAACCAGTTCAAGGACATCTTCCTGGGCAACGCCACGGCGCCTTACCCGCGTGCGACGGATTCGCAGAAGTGCCTGAGAGTGAGCGGCAAGCACAACGACCTCGAAGAAGTGGGACACGACACCTACCACCACACGATGTTCGAGATGCTGGGCAACTGGAGTTTCGGCGACTACTTCAAGAACGAGGCCATCGACTGGGCCTGGGAGCTCCTGACGGAAGTCTATAAAATCGATGCCGGCCTGCTGTACGCGACGGTGTTCGAGGGCAGCGAGGAGGACGGGACGACGATGGACGAGGAGGCGCGCAAGGCCTGGCTCAGGCATCTTCCCGAAGACCACATCCTGCTCGGCAACAAACACGACAACTTCTGGGAAATGGGCGACACCGGCCCCTGCGGGCCTTGTTCCGAGATACACATAGACATCCGCACTCCGGAGGAGAAGGCCGCCACGGGGCTGAGCGGACGCGAGCTGGTCAACAAGTCCGACCCGCACGTGATAGAGATATGGAATCTCGTCTTTATGCAGTACCAGAGGATGTCCGACGGGCATCTTGAGAGCCTTCCGGCCAAGAACATCGACACCGGGATGGGATTCGAGCGCCTCTGCTGCGTACTCCAGGGCAAGCGCAGCAACTACGATACGGACATATTCACCGGACTCCTCGGCAGAATCGGGGAGATCTCCGGACACCGCTACGGCGAGAGCGAGCGGACGGACGTGGCTATGAGGGTGATAGCCGACCACATCAGGGCCATAGGATTCAGCATCGCCGACGGGCAGCTCCCGTCCAACGTCAAGGCGGGCTATGTCATCCGGCGCATACTCAGACGCGCGGTACGCTACGGCTACACCTTCCTCGGACTGACCGAACCGTTCCTCTGCAGGCTCGTGCAGCAGCTCGTGGACGATATGGGCGGGGCCTATCCGGAAATAGCGAAGCAGCAGAAATTCATCGAGAACGTCATCCGCGAGGAGGAACTCGCGTTCCTGCGCACCCTCGACAGGGGCATCAGGCTGATGGACGAGTGCATCGCGCGCTCCTCGGAGAGCCGCCGCATCTCAGGGGAAGACGCGTTCAAGCTCTATGACACCTACGGATTCCCTATCGACCTGACGGAGCTCATCGCGGGCGAGAACGGGTGCAGCGTGGATATGGAAGGCTTCACGCAGGAACTTCAGAAGCAGAAGGAAAGGGCCCGCAACGCCACCGCCAACAGCTTCGGGGACTGGACGGAGTACCATCAGGGGGAGAATGTGGAATTCACCGGCTACGACAGCCTCACCACGGAAGGGGCGCTGCTGCTGAAGCAAAGGACCGTGGTACAGAAAAACAAGGAGATGCTCCAGCTCGTATTCGACCGCACGCCGTTCTACGGCGAGATGGGAGGCGAGGTCGGCGACACCGGCCACATCATCTCCGCCGACGGCGAACAAATCGGAATCCTCAACACCATAAAGGAGAACAACCTTACCATCCATGTGGCCGAGAAACTGCCGCAGAACTGCACCGGGGTCTTCACTCTCGCGGTCGACGGGGAGCGCAGGCGCAGAATCGCGGCCAACCACAGCTGCACCCACCTGCTCGACAGAGCCCTCCGGGAAATCCTCGGCACGCACGTGGAGCAGAAGGGTTCGTTCGTCTGCGACCGCAACTTCCGCTTCGACTTCTCCCACTTCGAGAAGCTCAGCGACGAGCAGATATCCAAGGTGGAGCGCCGTGTCAACCAGCTCATCAGGGAGAACCTGCCGCTGGAGGAGAAGCGCGACGCGACTATGGCCGAGGCGCAGGCCATGGGGGCGATAGCCCTCTTCGGAGAGAAGTACGGAGAGCGGGTGCGCGTGGTGAAGTTCGGCCCGAGCGTGGAACTCTGCGGAGGCTGCCACACCGGCGCGACCGGCAATATAGGATTCTTTAAAATTCTGTCCGAGACGGCCATCGCGGCGGGAATCCGCCGTATCGAAGCCGTCACCGGAGAGGCCGCCGAAGACTATGTGTTCGGAATCCAGGAAGTCCTCAGGACGGCCCGTTCGTTCTTCAACAACGTGCCGGATCTCGCGGGCGCGATACGTCACCTGATCGATGACAACGCCAATTTCAAGAAGCAGGCGGAGGAGTTCACGAAACAGAAGGCCGCGCAGCTCGCCGAACTGCTTGCAAAGAAGGCGAAGGATGTCGGAGGAGTCAAGCTGATAGTGGCCACCCACGTGACCGAGAACGGAGCCGACCCGACTCTGCTGCGCAACGCCGCCTGCGCCCTCCAGAAGGAACTCAAGGGCACGGCCCTCGTCGCCGCGTTCGAGTTTGACGGCAAGCCTCAGCTGCTGCTGATGTATTCCGACGATCTCGTCTCGAAGGGGCGCAATGCCGGCAAGGACATACGCGAAGCCGCCAAGCTCATCCAGGGCGGAGGCGGCGGACAACCGGGCATCGCGTCCGCCGGAGGCAAAAACGCCGCAGGACTCAAGGAGGCTCTCGACATCCTCGTGAAGACGGCTACGGCACAATAGAGGACTAAGCACAGGAGATGAAGAGACTCGACCGCTTCATATTGAAGTCTTTCATAGGACCGCTGGTGGCGATCCTGCTGGTCGTGGTCTTCATACTCCTGCTTCAGTTCCTCTGGCTCTATATCGACGAACTCGTCGGCAAAGGGCTGGGACTCAGGGTGATACTTGAGTTCCTGATGTGGGGAGCCTGCACCATTCTGCCGCAGGCTATGCCGCTCGCCACGCTGCTCGCGTCGATGATGGTCGTGGGCCAAATGGCCGAGAACAACGAACTGCTCGCGGTCAAGGCCGCCGGGGTGTCGTTCTCGCGCATCATCGCCCCGCTGACGGCGGCCTCGCTCGTGATTGCGGTGGGGGCGTTCTATATCGGCGACAGGCTCGTACCGCACGCGTTCAACGAGATATTCACGCTCCGCGACGACATCGGGAAGACCAAGAACGAAATCAAGATACCTTCGGGGACATTCTACGACGGCATCGACGACTATATCCTCCGCGTCAACGACCAGAGCAAGCGGACGGGAATGCTCTACGGCGTGATGGTCTATGACCACACGGCGGGCAAGGGCAATGTCGCGCTGACCATAGCCGACTCCGCCCTGATAAGGATGTCGAAAGGGAAGGACTACCTGACCTTCACGATGTTCAACGGCTCCAGCTATCAGGAGACCAATACGCTGCGCTACGCCGACACGAGCCTCACGCTGCAGAGGGTGGATTTCGCCAGACAGGACATCATCGTGCCGCTGTCCAACTACAAGTTCGAAAAGTCGGACTCCAGCCGCTTCGGAGATCAGGCCAAGTCGATGAGCGTAAAGCAGCTGAAACACCAGAGCGACTCCCTGCACCACTTTGTGGATTCCGTGCAGCAGGTTCACTACGCCTCCATCCGGAGGATGAAGCCGTTTCAGGAGAGCGCACAGCTCGACACCGCCCTGCGCAACCCCGACAGGGCCGAATTCAGCTACGAGGGCTTCGGGCGGTGGAATACCGCCGACGACAAGGCCATAGCCTATCGGGAAGCTTCCGAGAAGGCCAGCCGCCACAGCTCAGAGCTGGGCAGCCTGAAGTTCGACATCTACGAGCAGAACTACTATATCCGGCACACGGACATCGAGCTGCTCAAGAAATTCGCGCAGGCCCTCGCCTGCTTCATACTCTTCTTTATCGGAGCGCCGCTTGGCTCGCTCATCCGCAAGGGCGGACTGGGTACGAGCGCCATCATCTCCGTACTCTTCTTCGTGCTGTACTGGGTGGTGGACATCTCCGGCACCAAGCTGGCAAGAGACGGGGCCATCGACGCAAGCACCGGAGCCTTCATCGCAGCGTATGTACTTATACCTATAGGGGCCTTCCTGACCTGGAAGGCGATAAACGATTCAGAGCTTTTCAATTTGGACCAGTTCAAGACCTGGAGAAGAAAGGCCGCAAGCCGCATTGCCGGCTTCTTCCGGCCAGTCCGTATCGTGTATATGGGCACTCCCGAATTCGCGGTGGCGCCGCTCGACAATCTCATCCGCCACAAATACAGGGTGGTCGGCACGGTGACGGTCCCGGACAAACCGAGCGGACGCGGACTCAATCTGAACGAGAGCGCGGTGAAGCGCTATGCCACGGAACACGGCCTGCCCGTGCTGCAGCCATCCAAGCTCAAGGACCCGGAATTTCTCGCGGCCCTGCGTGCGTGGAAGCCGGATCTGATAGTGGTCGTGGCCTTCCGTATGCTGCCTGAAGAGGTGTGGTCCATGCCCCGCCTCGGCACCATCAATCTCCACGCCGCCCTGCTGCCTCAATATCGCGGCGCAGCCCCTATAAACTGGGCCGTAATCAACGGAGAGAAGCTGACGGGCGTGACAACCTTTATGATAGACAAGGACATAGACACCGGAGGCATACTTATGCGCCAGGAGTGCAGAATCGAGCCGGACGACACCGCCGGAGACGTACACGACAAGCTGATGGCGATAGGCTCCGACCTTGTGCTCCAGACCGTGGAGGGACTTATACAGAACAATCTTGAAGTACGCGTCCAGCGCTCCTTCATCCAGGGGTCCGAAGTGCTGAAACCTGCGCCGAAACTCACCCGCGAGACCTGCCGCATCGACTGGACGGACAACTGCGAGCATATCTGCAACCTCGTCCGGGGTCTCAGTCCGTACCCGACGGCATTCACCGAAATCGCCCCAGACGGTTCAGCGGCACAGACCCTCAAAATCTACAGGGCGGAGAAGGTCGATCTGCACGGCAAGCCGGGAGAGATTCTCTCCGACGGCAGAACCTACCTCGCCGTAGCCGCCGCCGACGGGGCCGTCTCCATCAGGGAAATGCAGCTCGCGGGCAAGAAGAGGATGGATGTCAAGACCTTCCTGCTCGGATTCAGAAACCCGGAAAAATACCATATATGCTAAGGAAACTCCGAATCTGCCTCGCAGCCCTTTTCCTTGTCGGGATTACGCTGCTCTTTGTCGGCTATGGCCGGCAATGGTGGGGTTGGATGGCCAAACTCCAGTTTCTCCCGTCCTGCCTCGCGCTGAATCTGCCGGTCATCATCGGCATAGCGCTGCTGACCTTCGTCTTCGGGCGCATCTACTGCTCGACGATATGCCCTATGGGGGTGTTTCAGGATGTCATCTACGGACTCAGGAGACGCCTCTTCCCGAAGAGCGGCAAGAAAAGGGGCGGATTCATCCGCGAACACCGCCTCGTGCGTTACGGAGTGTTCGCAGCCGCAATCGTGAGCGCCGTGGCGTTCAGCCAGCTGCTGCTCAGCCTGCTTGCGCCCTATAGCGCATACGGGCGCATAGTCCGCAGCATCGCGGGACTTGCCGAAGGGCAGAGTCCGGCTTCCGCCCTGCTCGTCACCGCCGGGGTGACTCTCGCGGTGATAATAATTTGCGCAGCGCTCCGGGGCCGCGAATACTGCAATACCGTCTGCCCCGTAGGTACGGGACTCAGCCTGCTGTCGAGGTTCTCGCTTTTCCGCATCACGATTGACGGGGGAAGGTGCGTGTCCTGCCGCCGCTGCGAGAAGAACTGCAAGGCGCACTGCATAGACATCGACAGCAAGAAGATAGACTACAGCCGCTGCGTGGACTGCTTCGACTGCATCGGAGAATGCAGGCGGGACGGCATCCGCTACAGCTTCACCGCGCCAGGACGCGGCAATACCAAGGCCGGCAGCAAGGCGGAAGTCAAGGCCGGAGGCGGCATAGACGAGGGCCGCAGGGCCTTCCTGTCCACTGCCGCGCTGATCGGCGGCGGAGTCGCCCTCGGCGCACAGAATATGAAACTCGACGGCGGCCTTGCGGAGGTGCTTGACAAGACATCCCCTGCACGCAGCGAAAGGCTCGTGCCGTTCGGGGCGAGAGGCGTGCGGGACTTCTACGACCGCTGCACGGCCTGCCAGCTCTGCGTAAGCAACTGCCCCAACGGGGTGCTCCGCCCGTCCACTGACATAGAACATTTCCTCCAGCCGCAGATGGGCTACGAGAACGGCTGGTGCCGTCCGGAGTGTACATCCTGCAGCCAGGTATGCCCTGCCGGGGCGATACTTCCCATATCCGCCGAGGAGAAGCTCTCTCACAAGATAGGCACCGCCAAGGTCAATCTCCAGCTGTGCCTCGCCGCCAAGGGGGAGGCGGGCTGCGGCAACTGCGCGCGCCACTGCCCTGTCGGGGCCGTGAGGATGGTGAAGAGCGAGGGATACAGCCACAGCATCCCGACGGTGGCCGAAGAGCAGTGCATAGGCTGCGGGGCCTGCGAAAACCTCTGCCCGTCCCGACCGCTCAGCGCGATTACGGTCGACGGGATTTCCGTTCACATCAAGAAAATCTGAGCCATGGACAGAAGAGAATTTCTTAAGACCGCGGGATTGGGAGCGGCAGCGGCGGGACTCATAGCCTGCGCCCCGAAAACCCTGAAAGAAGACAGCGGCAAAACCGCCGCAGAAGAACTCAAAGGCACTGTGCCTCAGCACTATCCTGGGATAGGACTGCTCGGCTACGGCTGTATGCGCTGGCCTATGACGGAAGGCGAGGACGGGAAGCGCCGCATCGATCAGGACGAGGTCAACCGTCTGGTGGACTTCGCGCTCGAACACGGAGTCAACTACTTCGACACCTCTCCGGTATATCTTGAGGGGGACAGCGAGAGAGCCACGGCCCAGGCCCTCAACCGCCACCCGCGCGACAAGTGGCTGCTCGCCACCAAGCTGTCCAATTTCTCCGACTCCAGCTACGACAACTCCGTCAAGATGTACCGCAGGTCGCTGGAGATATTCCGGACAGACCACATAGACTACTATCTGCTTCACAGTCTGAGCGGAGGCGAAGACTTCGAGCGGCGCTTCGGCGGCACGGGCATAATGGACTTCCTGCTCAGGGAGAAGGCTGCCGGGCATATACGGCATCTGGGATTCTCATTCCACGGCAACCAGCCGGGGTTCGACGAGATGATGGCCCTGCACGACAGCGGAAAGTACCACTGGGACTTCGTGCAGATACAGATGAACTACGTGGACTGGACCCATGCCGGCGGGCGCAACACCAACGCCGAATACCTCTACTCCGAACTCGACCGCAGGGGGATTCCCATCGTGATAATGGAGCCGCTGCGCGGCGGAAGGCTCGCCGATATGCCTGCCGGCACCGCCGATATGCTCAAGGAGCGCGAACCGCAGAAGTCGCTCGCCTCCTGGGCGTTCAGATTTGTAGGGAGTTTCCCGCGCGTGCAGGTCGTGCTGAGCGGTATGACCTATATGGAGCATCTCCGGGACAATCTCAGCACCTACCTCGACTTCAAGAGCCTCAGCGACGAGGAAAAGGAGTTCCTCGAAGAAGTCGCCGACCGTCTGGAAAACTACCCGCTCGTGCGCTGCACGGGCTGCCAGTACTGTATGCCTTGCCCTTACGGGATAGACATACCGGGCATCTTCAGCTTCTACAACGACAATGTCAACGCAGGGACCTATGTGGTCAGCAGTGAGCAGAAGGGTTACGCAAAGGCGCGCCGCCGCTACCTTCTCGCCTACGACAAGGCCATCCCCGCCGTGCGTCAGGCGGACCACTGCATCAGCTGCGGCAAATGCGTAAAGGCCTGCCCGCAGCATATCGCGATACCTCGCGAGCTGCGGCGCATAGACCTTTATATCGAGAGTCTCAAGCGGGAGACGCTCTGACGGGTCAGAAGCTGTAAGCTATGCCGGCGGTGACGGTACCGCCGAGGACACCGGAGGCGAGCAGATATGCCGCGTTGAGTTCAAGCCCGGCGAGCTTCACGCCGAGTCCGGCGGAAGCGAATGACGGGAGAGGGGACTTGTCGCCGCCAAGATGGTATCCGGCGCGCACAAAGAGCATATTGCTGAACGAATACTGCGCCCCGGCAGCCGCGGAGAAGCCTCCGCTGAAGAAATAGTCGGCATCCGCATCGAATTTCAGTCCGTGCCTGCCGGAGAATGTCCCGCTCCAGTCGAAGCCCAGAGTCGCCGAGGTCGGGAGAGAATACTCCGTCCCGTCAGCCCCCTTGACAGAGGTGCCGAGGGAAGACACTCCCGCGCTGAGATTGATCCGTCCCAGCCTGCAGCTCGCGAAGACATCCCCGGCATAGGCGGAATAGGAGACATCCTCCGCGAGCGTCTGCGAAGCGTAGCGGAAATTGACACCGAGGGAGAGTCCCTCCAGAAGTCTGAATCCGACTCCCCCGTTCAGCACCATCGCTTCAGGACTGAAAGTCCCTGAAGCGTGACCGCTGTCGCTGGTGAGGCTATAGGCTTCACCGGACTGACTGACCCCTCCTATCGAGAGTCCGAATCGCCCTCCGAGCCTGAAAGCCGCGCCGAAGCTGATATTGTCGCTCTTCGCTCCGTCGGGAGCCCAAATCTGATAGCCGGCCCCGATGTCCGCCTTCTTTTCGGACAGTGGTATAACCGAAGAATTACGGAATGCCGAATACGCCGTCCCCGAAGTCGAGGCGACTCCCGCGAATCCCATCCCGGCGGAGACCGGGTCGCTGATTATCCTCACGAATGACAGCGCGTCGCTCTGTGCGCCGGCGACAGAGCCGGACAATACGAAGCAGAGCGCGAGCGCGAATATGTTGTTCTTTCTCATCATCGTCATCATTTCTTCACTATGGTTTGCTTATATTCGTTGTCTCCGATTTTGACCTTGACGACATAGCGTCCAGGAGCCTGAGAGGACATATCCACGACAGCCGGGTCGAGTATGCTGACATCGGAGACGGCGTCGTATATCTTCTGTCCAGTCTCGGAAAGGATTGTAATCTGCGTCGAAGCCAGCACTCCGGTGCTTATGTTGAGCTTGTCCGTCACCGGATTAGGGTAGGCGGTGACAGGCTTGTCCGGATTCGGCACCGCCACGCGGAACTCGAGTTCGCAGTACTTCTCCCTGCAGTCCGTGGCCCTGACGACCACCGGAGTGACTCCGTAGCCGAGGGCCGTACCGGTGAGGATGCCGCCCTTCGGGTTGATGTAGAGGATGGAGACATCCTGTGTCATTATCTTGTATTTCGGCGTCTCGCCGTCCGGATCCTCCACATATTCGCTCATATCGAGGGTGAATCTGCTGCCCCGAGCGTCGAGGATAATATCCTCAATACCCTTGACGATGACCGGAGGATGGTTCTCAAGTATCTCGAACTCAAATGCATAGTC
Source organism: Ruminococcus bicirculans (ex Wegman et al. 2014) (assembly GCA_963631065.1). GTDB lineage: Bacteria > Bacteroidota > Bacteroidia > Bacteroidales > UBA932 > Cryptobacteroides. The sequence goes on along the minus strand of CAVGPE010000063.1, from coordinate 5,071 downwards.
GGTCTTGTCCCATTTGTCGTAGGCGATGATATGGGCTGTATAAGTGCCGGGGTCGCCGAGATATCCGACAATCTTGAGGTCGTATGTCCCGGTCTCGGAGTTTCTGGTCATAGTATCGGCCCCGTCCGTGCCGGCGACATACTGGAAGGTGAAGCTGTGTCCGTCCGGATCGCTGATGCTGAACGGTATCGTCAGCTCCTCGTGCGAACGGATGCGGCAGTCGCCGCTGTAGTCCGTGGAAATCACAGGAGGGTTGTTCTTGTCCGTGATGACCGTCTTAATTTCGGAGAGCTCGGAGTAGTTGCCGACGTAGTCGAAGCCGACGATGGCGACATAGTAGGTGTCGTTGAAGTTGAGGTCTCCGAAGGTGGCGGTGAGTTCGTCGCCGACGGCCGCCTCTCCGGTATTCACGATGACGCTGCTGACGGAGGACGGAAGATTTTTATAGTCCAGACCGCTGAAAACCGACTTGTCCTGCGCGACGAGGACGATGTAGCCGTAGGCCTTGCCGCTGTCCTCGTCAGCGGTGACCTTCCAGCTGAACTTTATGCTGTTTGCGGACACCGATACGCCGTAGCTGCCGACAGACTCCGGCGGAACAACCCCGCCGTAGACGAACGAACCCAGCGCATCCACAAGAGGGCCTATCTGCGCGTCCTCGGCAAGTACATCGGTTCTGGCCCCGCCAATCAGTCTCTCGATGAGCATCTCGTTGGTGAATCCCTGCCCACCGTAGTAGGATGCGATGAGAGCCGCGACACCGGACACGTGCGGGCAGGCCATAGAGGTACCCTGCATATAGCCGTACTGGTTGCCCGGCACGGTACTCAGTATCATCCCATAAGCGCTGTATCTGGCGTCTCCGCCCGGGGCGGCTATGTCCACCCAGTCCCCGTAGTTGGAATAATATGCCCTGCCGTAGTTCGGCCCGATTGAGCCGACGGCTATGATGGGCGCGTAGTTGGCAGGCGCGCCGTTCGCTATGGCATCGTTGCCTGCGGCGAAAATCACCACGCCTCCCTTCATCGGAGAGGACGGGCGCTGGTTGCCGTCGTTGTCGCACCCGGCGTATTTGATGAAATAATCCACGGCCTCCCTGTCGGCGGAGCCTATCTGGCCGGCAAGCGCGTCAGAGAGTTCATCTCCGCTTAAAGAGCCGTCCCCGTCGTAGTCGTAATAGTACCCCCAGCTGTTCTGGGAGATTACGGCTCCGTGGTCCGCTCCCCATTTGATGGCGGCGGCGGAGCTTCCGCTCTCATCGTCACCGTCGGAGTTGGTCGCGAACATCTGGCAGGACAGCAGGCCGACCCCCTGCACTCCGGAGGCCGCATCGCCTCCGGCTACGCCGTTGACTCCGATGCCGTTGTTGTTGACCGCCGCGATGGTCCCGGCCACATGCGTGCCGTGGCTGTGTGCCGTCACCACCTCGCTGCCGGAGACGAAGTTGTATCCGTCGACATAGGAATCCGCAAGGTCCGCGTGGCTGTAATCTATCCCCCCGTCCACCACGGCCACCACGACTTTACGGTCACCGGTGGTGTACTGCTTCCATACGGGGACGACATTGATGTCGGCTCCTTTACTGTGGTTGGATGTCAGGGTGCCGTCGTTGTAGAAATCCCACTGATTCCCGGCGAAAGTGTCGTTGAAGTAGCCGGAGGTCCGGATATGGCGCACCGGCTCGGCAATGTCTATGCCCGGGATGTCCTCAAGTTCGCCGACTGCCTTGGTGACGGCGGTCCGCTCGTTGTAAGTCACCTTATACCAGCGGTGCAGCCCCTCGGCCCTCGTGCGCGGCTCGAACTCCCCGGCATACGGGAACACGCGTTCGAGGGAGACAATCCCCAGACTCCCGTAGAGTCCGGACAGCTCCGGAGAGGAAGCCTTGGTCACGACCCCGCCTGCGGCGAGATCCTGCTCGACTTTTTCCGTAAGTTCTTCGCTGAATTTTACATTGACCACGCCCTGCTTGAACGCGGTCCGTTCCGCCGTTGCGGCAGGCTTGGCCGGCTCTTCCGTCATCGGAACGCTCTCCGAACAGGAGAAGACTCCGGCGAGCAGCAGAGACGATGCCGCTGCGAGTACAAGGGTTCTTTTCATAATTCCGTCTTTAAATATGTAACCACTACGGGTATAAAGATAATCGGATTTTCCCGTTTTCCAAAAAAAAGGAGTGTGGCCGTGGTGGCCGCACTCCCTTCGTCTGAGAACGCAAAAGACTATGCGTCAATTGTCAGGGACAAAATATTCGTATTTGAAACCGAGACTGTTTCCGGATGATAAGGCTGATAAATAGTACTGGCCCAGCAGGAAGCAGCTGTAGTCCTCATAAATTCCGCTTTCATAACCGTAATCTGTTATATAGCCGCCGTCGCCCTGCCAATATCCGACATCCCGGATGCTGACTCCGCCATAGCTGCGGAATGTGAGTCCCGTGTTCTGCGCCGGAATACGGGCGAACTGATAGGTGAGGCCCTCTTCATCCTCTGCGGACTGGTCAATAGTGAAGAAGAGGAGATGATTCCCGACGCCATACAGGTTCTTCAGGCGGTACTGACTCTTGTCCCCATCCTGCTGCTGCAAGATTACACCTTCCTTTTTCTGGCTGTCCACAAGCCCGTAGGCATATGGGCGGTTGAAGGAATAAGTGCCGGTGCAGAGAGTGTTCCATTGCAGACCGGTGAACGTGGTCGAGGCCAAGGTTCTTTTGCCGTTGCCGACCGCCACCGCTGTGATGACATTCTCGTAATACAGACTCTTGACGACCTCATCGGCAACCAGCGAGCCGTCGAAAGGGTTCTCCTCGAGGGTCAGCTTCGTACCGTTCGCAATAATATATTCCGCATAGGCCTCGTCCGAGAGATTGCGTCCGTCCTTCTCGGATTTCAGCTCAGCGAGATAGTAAATGTCCGTAGTGGCATTGTTCGCCACGAAGCGTACGGCCGCATCGCAGTCCGGATCGTTCGGGAGTTCTGCGGAGAAGGCCTTGAGGACGACATTCGGGACTGAATCGTTACCCGCCTCGGTGCCGTATTCGTCTTTCTCGCAGGAGACCAGACCCGCCGCGAGAGCGAGACCCGCAAATACATATAAATATCTTTTCATAATTCCTTTGTTGCTTTTATTTACCAAACAAACTCTTCTGAGTCCGACGTAGGCTGGACAGGGGTAGGATTCTGGACGAGCGCTGTGTTGTAGTTGGATTCAGTCCTGACGAAGCAGAGTGTCATCCATTGAGGGGTCGCGGTCTCGTTCCAACGGTATCCCTCAGGGTGATTGGTTCCGTCATAGCTACGGATGATGCCGGCCCCGTAACGTTTGATGTCGAATGTGGCCAGACCCTCTCCCCAGAACTCCACGCGGCGCTGCCACCAGCACTCCTGCTGGAAGTTGTTGGCCCTTGTGGCATAGTAGGCATCGTGATGGGTGCCATATTCGAAGTTCGGGTCACGCTTCGTTGCGTATTCGGTAAGAAGGGCCTTGCCCCGGCTTTCTTCCTGCATACCGGCGGCTTCAATCTCGATGAGCTTCATCTCCTCGACCCTCATCATAGGAACGGCGACCGTAAATGCGGCGTACTGGTCGGCGTGTTCCCCGTCCTTAGGACGGAACTTGACCGGCATCCCCCCGACGCATCTCAGGCTGGATTTCTCATAGCCGGTGGTGAACAGTCCACGCGGAGAGTCGGAATATTTGCTCAGAGCCGCGAGGATTTCAGCTGAGGAGCTAAGTTCGTCAATTGCGAAATCCACCCAGCACATCTTGCGGAAATCGGTGTCCGGGATGGTGGAGAAAAGGTGATAGTCAATTCTCTTCGGCCCTGAATAATTCGCCGCGTATCCGCATCCGGACTCGTAGACTTCGACAATCATCTGGGATCCCCAGCTGGAGTCGCCGTCGTTGAGCTGGATGTTGTCATCCGTAGACTTGTAGGTCATAGCGAACATCCACGAGTCGTTAGGCGTATTGAAACCTGTCTTCTGGTCGGTGTACTGGTCCGCAGAAAGCTCAGTGTAGCCATTCTGCGCGAGTTTGGCGTACTTCTCGGCGTTGGCCCAGTCTTCCATCGTGAGATATGCCCTGGCCTTAAGTCCATACACCACGGACTGGTCCGGGACGTATTTGTCGGAGCGGGTGTATCCGTCAAGGTATTCCTCGGCAAGGTTGAGGTCATCGAGGATGTGGCCGAAAATCTCCTCATTGGTGGCGCGACGATTGCGGAAGCTTTCCTCCGGTGTGGTCTCCTCGGTGATGTACGGAACGGTCGGGGCCGACTTGTCTTCGCCGTAGGTCTTTTGCGAATACATTCTGGCAAGATCCATAAAGAACATCGCCCGCATCGCATACGCTATGCCCGCGCCGGCCTTTTTGGATTCCGTCGGATCGCTCTTGTACATTGAGAGGACCACGTTGCAGTTCTTGATCCACTTGTAATAATAGGTCCAGGGAATCTGGCAGTACGCATAGTCCGGGCCGAGACCAGTACCGCTGGTGTACCATTGAGTGTACCAGTCGTTGTTCGTATCGCAGACGATGTCATTGCCCATCACATCTCTCTGAAGATAGAAGGAAGGATAACCGAAATCCCAAGGATACATATTGCTGCCGCTATATGTGAAAGATCCGGTAAGCGAGTTGGTTACGGCATCGACGAAATTGTCGTACGCGCCCGGGGCTTTTGACGCCTGGTTAAGGGTTACGGTGCTGCCTTGAGGCTCAATTTCCTTGATGCATCCTGTGGCGGAAGCGACGGCGCAGGCCGCAACCAGAAAAGCCTTTATTATATTTTTCATATTCAATTTCTCCTAAAATTAGAATGTCAACTGAACACCTGCGGAAACGGTGCGTACCGGTGAATACACGGCGACATAGGTGTTTCCCGAGTAAGAGTAGCGAGGGTCAAGACCCTTGCGTGCCGACCAGAACCAGAGATTCTCGCCAGAGGCATAGATTCTTGCCTTGGAAACTCCCTTGACGAAGTCCCGAGGAAGGGTGTAACCTACCGTGAAGGACTGGAAGTTGAGGTAGCTGGAGCTTGTGAGCCATCTGTCGCAGGTGGCCACTGCATACT
>CAVGPE010000062.1:2655-5948 GCA_963631065.1 Ruminococcus bicirculans (ex Wegman et al. 2014) | reverse complement strand
TCTCCACGCCTTCCTCGTGCTTTATGAAAAGGGAGCGCATAAGATGCCACCATCCAAACGGGAACAGCTTCCCCCGACTCCTCTGGAGCGCCTTCGCTATGGACGGCATAGTGATGCCGAAAGCCACTATTTCGTTCTTTTCGTTCTCCACTATGCTGACGAACCTGAGGTCGAGTATGCTGAGATAGAATCCGAGATATTTGTCGGCCATCTTCTCCGGAAGGACGGTGAAATTGTAGAGGTCCTTGTAGCACTCGTTTATCAGCTTGAGAAGCTTATGCCCGTAGTCCTCCTTGCGCACCATTTTCCTGTCGAGCTGCTTGAGGTGGACATTGGCCCTCTCCTGGACGATTCTGGCCATCCGCCCGACCCTTTCCGGGAACACTTTCGGGAGATAGACCTTATATTCGATCCAGTCCGCGTCTTTCCCGAAGCCCATAGCGTCGATGTGGTCCACATAGTACGGATAATTGTATATGAGAGCCATAGTGCTCATCTGGTCATATCCCTCCACGAGCAGGCCTTCAGGATCGAAGTCGGTGAATCCGAGCGGCCCCACGACTGATTCCATACCGTACTGCCGGCCAAACTCCTCCACCTTTTCCATCAGAGCCGAGGACACCTCGCGGTCATCGATAAAATCGTACCATCCGAAGCGTACCTCCTTGTGGTTCCACTGCTTGTTGGCCAGTTCGTTGACTATCGCTGCGACCCTTCCCGCGAGACGGCCGTCCTTATATGCGAGATAAAGCTTTGACTTGCAGAATTCCTGAGCCGCGCCCTTCTTCTGGTCAAGGGTGTCCATCTGGTCGAACACGAGCGGCGGGACATAATATGGGTTGTTCCTGTAGAGCTTTTCCGGAAAATTGACGAACTCCCGCAGTTGCCGGCGGGTGGTGACTTCTTTGATTTCTACTGACATCTTCGGTCAAGGTTTTAATATACTGTAGCGCGAAGTTACTCTTTTGTATGAAAAAAAGCAAAGAATTGCCTATATTCGCCTCCGGATGAGAGGTCTGGGATACATATTTCTGCCGCTGGCGGTCTTAATGGCTTTCAGCAGCTCCGCGCCCGCGAGGGAGCGCTATCTGGGGATATTCAATTCCCCGAAAGGCTTCGGGGCGGGGATTCTCGTCGGCTCCCCGGGAGGCAGCGAAGTCAATCTCATCAATGTCTACGCCGATATGTTCGGCATCTTCTCCGGCAGGACAAAGGATGTCGGAATCGCGATTGAATATTCGCGGGACTATGTCATCTCCTCCGCAGACTTCGAGTTCTCATCGGTGACAATCCACGGAGGCCCGGGGTTTATGACCGGATACCTCCACGACTACGAGCGCCGCTTCTTCAGTTCCGAAGGAAGCACGGACAAGAGTATGGGCTATGTCGCCGCGCTGTCCGGCAACATAGGAGTGCTGACCGATTTTTTCAGCCACCGCGTCAGCATCGACTTGAGCTTCTGCATCAATCCCGGCATACACATAAGACGGGGCGATGACGACGGGGCTGTGCTGATATCTATGTACAAGCGGGGGATTTACTTCTGTCTCTATCCTCAGCTCTGCATTTATTACCGTTTTTAGACACTATGCGGAAGTTCATATCGGCTGTCATCGTCTTTGCTCTCCTGTCCGCTCCTGTCTGCCCCGGACGGACGGGGGAGGAGACATCCGGGGCCGGCAGAATCAGTTTCGGACTGGAGTGGGGGTATTCTCAGAATCTGTACAAATACCGGCACATCAATATCCTGAGTCAGGAGGGCTCCCGCATCAACGACTCTTTCCTCGGATTCAGCACCCACCCGAGCGGCAGCGTGATGGGCAAGATAGGCTATGACCTGCACGAGAAGGTCTGCGCGGCGCTCTACTTCGGCTATGCGGGTATCTCCGAAGGGTGCAGGGCCTATCCTGTGCTGCTGAGAGTCAGTTTCGCGCCGAAGGGTCTATACGAAGAGGGCTTCTTCTCGTTTGTCGACGGGGGATTGGGATTCAGGATAAAGCCTACGGAATACGACAGGAGGGCGGTTACGGTAGTGGACATAGGCGAAGGATACCGCATCCGGCTTTCGCCGGGATGCAGCCTTGATCTGCTGCTCAGTCTGCGCGCCTCATATGACAGTCCTGCAATCGACAACCCGGAGGGTTCCGGATATGTGCAGAAAGAGAATATCCGCAGCAATGTGGCGGAGTGTTACTCCGTCAATCTCTCGATAGCCCTCAGTTTCTGAGTTCCAGGCGGCACACGTTCTCCACGTGCTGCGTGTGCGGGAACATATCCACCGGCTGCACAGCCGTGATGCGGTATTTTCCACAGAGGAGTTCCAGGTCACGAGCCTGCGAAGCCGGGTTGCAGCTGACATATACGATTCTGTCCGGGGCGGCGGCGAGTATGGTCTTGACCACATCCGGATGCATCCCGGCACGCGGCGGGTCGGCGATGACCACATCCGGCCTGCCGTGTTCGGCGATGAAGCCGTCGGTGAGGATGTCCTTCATATCGCCGGCGAAGAACTCGCAGTTGCCGATGCCGTTGGCGCGGGCGTTGACCTTCGCGTCCTCTATGGCCTCCGGCACGTATTCTATGCCTATCACCTTGGCGGCGCGGCGGCTGACGAACTGGGCTATCGTGCCTGTACCCGTATAGAGGTCATAGACCGTCTCTTTCCCGCTCAGGGAAGCGAAGTCCCGCGCAATCGAATATAGCTTCAGGGCTTGGGCGTTGTTGGTCTGGTAGAACGACTTGGGGCCGATGCGGAAGCGAAGTCCCTCCATCGTCTCGTATATGGCCTCGTCGCCCCGGTAGAGTATGCATTCCTGATCGCCGATGCTGTCGTTGAGCTTGCTGTTGATGATATAGTACAGGGATGTGATTTCGGGGAAGGCCCCGGCGACCGAGTCGAGCATCGCCTCCCGTCCGGGGAAGTCCTGCGCGAAGCAGACTATCAGCATTACGGCCCCTTCATCCGTGGTACGGACGAACATATTGCGGAATATCCCCGTATTCTCCCTTATGTTGTAGAACGGAATCCCGTGACTGACGGCATACTGCTTGACATAGAGGCGGATGGCGTTGGACGGCTCGGGCTGCAGATGGCACTGGCGTATGTCCAGCACCTTGTCGAAGAACTTCCCCACATGAAATCCCAGCCCCTGACGGCTGTCTTCCGGGAGATTCTCCGGGTCTTCGTCCGGGAGTATCCATCGCTTGTCCGATGCTGTGAATTCCAGCTTGTTGCGGTAGAACTCCGTCTTGTCGGAGCCTATGGCAGGGGAGACTTCCGGAAACTCCAGATG
>CAVGPE010000062.1:0-2645 GCA_963631065.1 Ruminococcus bicirculans (ex Wegman et al. 2014) | reverse complement strand
CCGGGAATTCCAGATGCCCTATCCGCCGGAACTGGTCCTCCACCTGGCATCGCTTGGACTCCAGCTGCATCGGGTAGGGGATAAGCTGCCACCGGCAGCCGCCGCACACTCCGAAATGCTCACAGAAAGGCTTCTGACGGCATTCCGACGGGCTGACTATCTCCGTGATTTTGGCATCGATAAAGTTTTTCTTCTTGCGCAGCACCCGGGCGTTGACCACATCTCCCGGCACGGCATATTCCACAAACACAACCATTCCCTCCGGAGTATGGGCGATGCACTTGCCCTCCGCCGCCATATGCTCTACAGTCAGATTTTCCAGAATCTGCTCTTCTCTGTTTCTTTTCGCCATATCAGGCAAAGATAGTCATAGTTTTCGGAAATATCATTGCCCGGGGTTCAGCGTCTTTATCACCCGTGCCGGGTTGCCGACGGCGACGGAGTGAGGAGGGATGTCGCGGGTGACCACGCTGCCGGCGCCTATTGTACAGCCTTCCCCTATGCTCACTCCGGGCAGTATCGTCACGCTTCCTCCTATCCAGCAGTTGTTTCCTATCTTCACCGGCCTCGCCCATTCACGGCCGCTGTTGCGTTCGGCGGGGTCTGTGCTGTGGCAGGCCGTGTAGATGCTGACATTCGGCCCGATGAAACAGTTGTCGCCGAAAGTCACTTCCGCCTCATCCAGAACCGTCAGCCCGAAATTCGAGAAGAAATTGGCCCCGAGCCGTATCTGCCTGCCGTAATCGCAGTAGAAGGGCTGCACGACAACACTGTCAGGGCCGCAGGCTCCGAGTATCTCGCGCAGCTTCTCATAGCGCTCACCGTATGACGACGGTCTTATATCGTTGTATTCCCGGCAGAGGTCAGCCGTCCTGTCCCGCATTTCCACAAGCTCCGGAGCATTGGCGTTGTAGACCTCTCCGGCTGTCATCTTTTCGAAATCTGTCATATCGTGTCCTATCCTTTATCAAATGCGAATTTAACGAATATTTCGACTCCTTGCTGCATCATAGGAGGAGAGAGTACAGATACGGCTCGTACAGAAAAGTAAAGAAAAGTTTCTTTTCTGTACGAAAAATTACTATTTTTGCATCATTATGAGTGGCGATTTGGCGACATTGTCAAACATTCCGGCGAGCATGTCAACTCTTGCTTCCTTGTTTCCCGACATCAAGGCGGGAGGGCACAAGGTGCGCGGTTTTGCGCGAAGCGGCGAGCTTATTAGAGTCAAGAAGGGACTATATGTGGTTTCTCCAACGGTGACGCGAGTGCCGCTTTCGCTCGAACTGATAGCAAACCACATATATTCGCCTTCGTACGTGTCGATGTACTCGGCACTGATGTTCTATAATCTCATCCCCGAAGCGGTATATAGCATTCAGTCAATGACTGTTAAGCACAGCCGACGTTTCGACACTCCGTTGGGGCGTTTCGACTATACCTGCATGAGCCGTGAATCCTTTCCTGTCGGCGTAACAGTCATCAACAAGCAGACGTACACTTTTTTGATGGCGACACCGGAAAAGGCTTTGTGCGACCTCATCGCCAACTCTCCAAAGGTGAATCTGCGTTATCTGAAGGACGTTGAGCGTTTCTTGAGCGAAGACCTGCGTATGGACATGGATGACTTCTGCAACATGGACGTTACCGTCTTTGAACAATATGCCGAGGTGGGCAAGAAGCCCGCTTCCATTCAGAGCCTCATAAAATATTTAAAAAGATGAACAACGAAGTGTACAAGCGGATGCTGTCCGCCTATGACTTGACTACCACGCAGCAACAGCGCAATGCAGTTTTTGAGGTAAACCAGCAGGTAATTCTTGCCGGACTCTATCATGGAGGTTTTTTCGATGTGGCATCATTCTACGGAGGAACATGTCTTCGCATATTCTATGGTCTGCAGCGTTTCTCGGAAGACATGGACTTCTCTCTCATGGCTCCATCCGCCGACTTCGACTTCACTCAATTTTTTCAACCCATTATAGATGAGTTCGCCATCGTAGGCAGAGAGGTGGAAATCAAGAAGAAAGATAAGAAAAACTTTGGCAAGGTGGAGTCGGCGTTCCTGAAAGACCATACCGACGCGTATGACGTGACCTTCCAAACTGAAAAGTCCGTCAAGATAAAGATAGAGGTGGATACGCAACCTCCGTTGAAGTTCTCAACAGAGCAAAAGCTCTTGCTGCTGCCGGAGTCGTTCATGGTGCGTTGCTTCACGCTTCCCAGCCTTTTCGCAGGGAAGATGCACGCATTAGTTTACCGTCAGTGGAAAAACCGAGTGAAGGGGCGCGACTGGTACGACTTCGAGTGGTATGTCCGTCATGGCATACCATTGGATTTCCCCCATTTGCAGGAGCGTATCATGCAGTTCAACGGTGAGGATATCGGCAAGGACGCATTCCTCGAAAAACTAAAGGAGCGACTTGCGACTGCCGACATCAACCAAGTGAAAACCGATGTAATGCCTTTAGTCCGCAATCCGAAGGAACTTGACATCTGGTCGAACGACTATTTCCTTCAGCTTGCGGAAATGATGAAGTTTTAACGATTCCGCAGAGAGCTTCTTATTCGGCGGTCAGCTTGACCGATGCCCCCTTGAGGAGCGGGGAAGTGAAGCTGACGAGGATTTCTCCCGCTTCGCCGGT
>CAVGPE010000061.1:0-15957 GCA_963631065.1 Ruminococcus bicirculans (ex Wegman et al. 2014) | reverse complement strand
CCGTCCATAACGAACTTCTCCCAGGTGAAACTGCGGGAGCAGGAAGAGGAGAGAGCTATCAGCGCAAGGGCTGCAATCACTTCTGCTTTAACCATTTCCAAAGATCTTTCCAAGTTGATTTCTTGCCGAACATAAGGATACCGACCCTATATATCTTGGCCGACATCCAGGCGCAGGCGACGAAGGTAAGCGCCAGCAGCACAAGCGAAAGGATTATCTCCCAGCCCGGCACTCCGAAAGGCAGACGCGCCAGCATCACTATCGGCGAAGTGAACGGGATGATTGAAGCCCAGAACACGACAGCGCTGTCAGGCGCCTTGAACGCATACAGGACCAGAAAGAAAGCGAGCAGCAGCGGCACTGTGACCGGAAGGGTGAGCTGGCTTGAATCCCCCTCGTTCTCGACCGCCGAGCCGATGGCGGCGAACAATGACGCATACAGCATATATCCGAGCAGGAAGAAGGCTATGAAGCAGAACAGAATCAGGCCAAGATTCATATTCGAGAGGGACGAAAGGATGAGCGTGGCGTCGTTGACCTCGACCATCTGCTGCCCCATTGCGCCGGAAGCCATCCCGCTTATCTGCTCAGCATCCATATTGCCTATGAGCTGCGGCCCGGCGAATGCTCCCACCGCCCCCACTATGACTCCGGTAAGGAGTATCCAGAGCAGGAACTGGGTCAGAGCCACGAGCGCGATACCGATGATTTTGCCGAACATAAGTTCGGTGGCCCTGACGGAGCTTATCAGCACCTCCACCACCCTGCTGGACTTCTCCTCGATGACAGAGGAGGAGACCATCCCTCCGAAGATGGTGATGAACATATAGATAATCATTCCGAGTACCATCGAAACGAGCATATATACCTCCGACTGGGACACTGTCGCCCTGCCGTCTTCGCCGAGGGTGTAGGAGCGCATCTTGATGCCCGGCTTCACGTCTTTCATTATCTGTCCGAGACCCTCTATGCCGTAGGACTCGATACGGTAGCCTTCCACGGCGGAATTGATTCTGCTGTTGAGGAGTTCGGACATATCCATTCCGAGCGGCTTATAGGAATAGATCTCCGCCGAAAGCGACTTCGTCCCGGGATCGAGTTCCGATATCGAGAGCACGGCGTCATAACCGAGACCGGCCAGATTGGACTTGACGGAATCCAGAGGCATACCGCTGCAATCCGCAAAGCTCATGGTCTCTGTGTCCGAAAGCACCGGCATCACTATGCCGGACCTGTCCACTACGGCGATTTTTTTCGCTTCCTCCTTGGTGTTCACCATTATGAGCGTCGGCAGGAGACATACGGCGGCGAAGAATACCGGAGCGAGAAAAGTGATCAGCAGGAAGCTCTTCTTCCTGACGCGGGTCATATACTCGCGGTTGATTATTATTCCTATGGTTCTCAAATTCATTTCACTTCCTCCCCTTCCGTTACGAGTTTGATAAAAATATCGTTCATCCGCGGCATCAGCTCACGGTAAGAGTTGATCTGCACGCCTCTGTCCATAAACGACCTGAGTGTCGGAGTCCCGTCGGTCTCACGCGGCAGCACTTCGGTGTGGCGGCCTTCGGCGTCCGTATAGACGAGTTCCACGTCGTTGTTGCCGTAGCGGCGGCGTATCTGCTCGACTCCGCCGCTGATCACCAGATGCGAGCGGTTGATGAGGGCGATTTCGTCGCAGAGTTCCTCGACGGACTCCATATTATGCGTGGAAAGCACTATCGTGGCCCCCTCGTTCTTCAGACGCAGAATCTCCCGGCGGATGATTTCGGCATTGACCGGGTCAAATCCCGAGAACGGCTCGTCGAGAATCATCAGGGACGGACGATGCACAACCGTGGTGATGAACTGAACTTTCTGGGCCATGCCCTTGGAGAGCTCCTCCACCTTCTTGTCCCACCAGTTTTCTATTCCGAAGCGCACGAACCAGTCTTTCAGCGCCCTTCTCGCATCGGCGGAGCTCATCCCCTTGAGCTGCGCAAGATACATCGCCTGCTCGCCGACCTTCATCTTGCGATACAGCCCGCGTTCCTCCGGCATATAGCCGATCTTTTCCACATCCCTCTGGGTGATGGGTGAACCCTTGAAGAGAATCTCGCCCGAAGTCGGAATGGTGATACGGTTGATTATACGTATGAGCGTGGTTTTCCCCGCCCCGTTGGGGCCGAGCAGACCGAATATCCCGCCTTCCGGAATCTTAAGGTTAATGTCCTCGATAGCAAGCTTTTCGCCGAAATGCTTGCTGACGTTTCTACACTCTATTATTGACATAGCGCCGCAAAGATATAAAAAAAGACCGTCTCCGGAGACGGTCTTGAAATATAATTGACAGAATCTTAATCTGCTACTTCGCACCAATGGCGACCACGGAGCAAGGAGGCAGGGTCAGCTCGACTCCCGCCTTGGTGAGTTTATAGGCCTTGAACGGGGCCGGAGCCACCACGTCGGCCTTGCCGAAGTCGTTGTAGTCACGGGCGTCCTTGGAAGTGAGCACCCTGGCCGAGAGGATTTCTGATACGGCCCTGGCATTGTCGAAAGTCACCAGCACCTTGGCGGATTTCTTGAGGTCCGTGTTCACAAGGGAGATGTTCATCACCCCGTCCTTGCGGGAAGCGGTCACGTCCACCTGAGGCACATCCACCTTGCGGTCACATCCGATTTTCGGAGTCAGGCAGTCGGAAGCGAGGTATTCGGCGTTCTGGTGCACATTGTACATTTCAAACACGTGGTAGGTCGGAGTGAGCACCATCTCCTTCTCATTGGTAAGTATCATGGCCTGAAGGACATTGACCACCTGGGCGATGTTGGCCATCTTCAGACGGCGGGTATATTTGTGGAAGATGTCGAAATTGAGGGCCGCCACCACGGCGTCGCGCATAGTGTTCTGCTGATAGAGGTGTCCCGGATTGGTGCCCGGCTCCACATCGTACCAGGTCCCCCACTCGTCCAGCAGGAGGTCCACATTCCCGGCAGGGTCGTATTTGTCCATAATGTCGATGTGCTTCTTTAGCACGTCCTCGATTTCTATGCTCTTGGAGAGGATGTTATAGTACTCCCTGTCGCTGAATACGGTCGCCGCGCCCTTGTTGCGCCACTCGATTACGGTATAATAGTGGAGGGAAACACCGTTCATCCCCTTGCGGGTGAGATTGCGCATCAGCACCTCGGTCCAGTTGTAGTCGTAGTCGGAAGCTCCGCTCGCGATTTTGTAGAGGCGGTTGTCCCCGAAGTTGCGCAGGTAAGTCCCGTATCTGCGGAAGAGGTCGCTGTAATATTCCGGAGTCATATTGCCTCCGCAGCCCCAGGCCTCGTTTCCTATGCCGAAATACTTCACCTTCCACGGCTCTTCCCGTCCGTTGGCGCGGCGCAGGTCAGCCATCGTGCTCTTGGAGTCGGAGGTCATATACTCGACCCACTTCGCCATCTCCTCCACGCTGCCGCTGCCCACATTGCCGCTGATATAAGGCTCCGTTCCGAGCATTTCGCAGAGATTGAGGAACTCGTGCGTCCCGAAGCTGTTGTCCTCAAGGGTGCCGCCCCAGTTGTTGTTGGATATATAGGCGCGCTTCTCCTGCGGGCCGATGCCGTCCATCCAGTGGTAGTCGTCGGCGAAGCACCCTCCCGGCCAGCGCATCACAGGCACTTTCAAAGCCTTGAGGGCGTCGAAGACATCCTTGCGATAGCCCTCGACATTAGGTACGTCGGAATCTTTCCCCACCCACAGACCTCCGTAGATGCAGCGTCCGAGGTGTTCGGAGAACTGTCCGTAGATTTCAGCCGGGATGGTATTTCCGGTGCCGGCATCGTGGATTCTGACAGTGGCATCTTGAGCGTTCAGGGCCACGGAGGAGAGCAGGACAAGACCTGCGAGGAAAGTGGTTTTCAGTCTGTTCATAATTGTGTGATTGCTTTTGCGCAAATTTAAGAATTTTTTAAGTAATTTCGCACGCTATGGCTAAGGCGACAGGCAATACGGACTCTCAGTGCAGGCAGCTCGCATCTGACATAAGGAACGGGAACTTCAAGCCCGTCTATCTCCTGATGGGAGAGGAGCCGTACTACCCGGACCTCATCTGCCGGGAGATACTCGACTGCTGCATCCCGGAAGAGGAGAAGGACTTCAACGAGACGGTCTGCTACGGGGGCGACGTCACCCCGGAGCAGGTGATATCCGCCGCGAGACGCTTCCCGATGATGTCGGAGCGGCAGCTCGTCGTTCTGAAGGAGGCGCAGCTGATGCAGAATCTGGAGGATCTTGCAATCTATTGCGCCGAGCCGCTCGATTCCACGGTGCTGGTGATACTTATGCACAAGGCCGCAGCCGACAAGCGCCGCGCCCTCTACAAGGCCGTAAGCAAATGCGGAGCGGTAGTGGACTCGCCGGCCCTCAGAGACTATGAGATGCCGGGATGGATATCCTCCTACTACGGCGGGCGCGGACTGAGGATAGACCCGGAGGCCGCCGCGATGCTCGCGGAATATGCCGGAGCGGACCTCTCAAGAATCGCTGTCGAGACCGACAAGCTGCTGAAAAATCTCCCCGAAGGCACTGTGGACGTCAGCATCGAGGATATAGAACAGAACATAGGCATCTCCCGGCAGTTCAGCATATTCGAACTCACCAAGGCGTTTTCATACAGGGATGCGGCGAAAGCCCTGAAAATCGCCGCCAACATCGGTTCGGAAGCCAAGTTCTATCTTCCCGTGGCGATAGGCCCGATTTACACCCACTTCAACCGCGTCCTCAGGTACGGCGCCCTGCTGCGGCGCGGCGCATACCCGTCCCGTGAGGAAAAGGCCCGCGCCCTGGCTGGGGTGAATCCTTATTTCTATCAGGAATACGACGCCGCAGTAAAGAACTATCCCCTCCCCAAGGCTATGGAGGCGATATCGCTGCTGTGTCGATACGACTACCTTGCCAAGGGAGGGGACGGTGCCCAGATTCCTGCCGACCAGCTCCTTATCGAGCTATGCGCCAAGATTCTGAATATTTAGAAGCTGCAGCTTCTTAGGACTCATTTCTCGTATTTCTTCTCTTTGGTGCGGGTGAGCTTCTCCTTCATCGCGTCAACGCACTCGGTGATGGCGTTCTCAAAGGTGTCGGCGACGCGCTCGATGATGAGACTGTCGCCCGGTATGCGGATCTGGATTCTCGCTTTCTTGCCTTCCTTGATGTCTTCAAGCGACACCTCCGCCTCTTCCGCCACGCCGTCAAAGAACTTTGCAAGACGTGCGACCTTCTTCTCGACGAATGCGGTGAGCTTCTCACCTGCGTCGAATTTCAGAGCTTTAAGTTTAATCTCCATTTTTACCTCCGCTTTTTGCCCTTGGATGGGCGTTTTTATAAACATTCTGCAGACGCTCTATGGAATTGTGCGTATAGACCTGGGTGGCCGCGAGCGAGGAATGTCCGAGAAGTTCCTTTATGGAATTGAGGTCCGCTCCGCCCTCGAGAAGTTCCGTGGCGAGCGTGTGCCTCAAGGTATGCGGCGACTTCCTCCCGCTGACGCCTCCCGCCGCGCCAAACTCCTTCTTGACCGCCCTGTCGACGAAGACCGGATAGAGCCTCCCGCCGCGAGGGGTCTGCAGAAGCGGCGCTTCAGGCCGGAGATCCGCACATTTCAAAGAACTCTGCGATTGTAAATATAATGAAATTTCCTCAGAAAGCGTATCCGTAAGCGGAATTTCTCTCATCTTCGAACCCTTTCCCGTCACCCTTATGACTCGCCGTGTCATATCGACGGAATCGCGGTTCAGCGAAATAAGCTCCGCCCGCCTTATGCCCGTCCCATACAGGATACTGATTATCAGCCGGCAGAGCCTGTCTTCATACGACCCGAACTCCGGCACTCCTGCGGTGCTGCGGAAATAGTCGTCCATCGCCTCCTGTCTGAAAAACTCCGGCAGCCGCTTCTCCCCTCTGGGCTTATGCACCAGCCGCACGGGATTGGAAGACAGCACGCCCTCCTTTATGAGAAAGCGGCAGAAGCCGCTCAGCACGCTCAGATGCAGAGACACGGTTCTCGCACTCTCCTTTCTCGCGTCCATCAGATGCACTTCGTACGAGCGTATGCTCTGCACGTTCATATATGATGCGATGTCTTCCGAGCCGTCATACCCGCAGAATGCGAGGTACTCGTCAATCACGCCGCCGTAAATCTCACAGGTGCGCACGGAAAAGCGGCGCACGGTGCGGATATATGCGATATATCTATCCCTCATCGGATGCCTTGAGACCGAGTTCCGGAGCGCGGCGGCGCATATAGGCGTCGGCCTCCGCAAAATCGTTGCCTATCTCCCCGTCGAGTATCGCCTCCTTGACCATATCCTTGAGCATCCCGATTTCGCGGCACGGAGGGATTGCATAGACCTCCATCACATATTCTCCGGTGATGGGATTCTTGAAGTTGCGCACTGCGTCCTTGGCCTCCACCTCGACGAGCTTGCGTTTCACAAGTTCGAAATTGGCCTTGACCCTGGCGACCTTGGACTCGTTCTTGGAGGTGATGTCGGCATTGCAGAGCAGCATCAGATCGTCGATGTCGTCCCCGGCATCGAAAAGCAGCCGGCGCACCGCCGAATCCGTCACCCCGTCATCAACCAGTGCGATAGGCCTCAGATGCAGCCGCACGAGCTTCGCTACATACTTCATCTCGTCCATCGGGAGGGCGAGCCGACGGAAAACCGCCGGCACCATCCGCGCCCCTATCACGTCGTGACCGTGGAAAGTCCAGCCGACGGACTTGTCGTAGCGTTTGCTCGCCGGCTTGCCTATGTCGTGCAGCAGCGCGGCCCAGCGCAGCCACAGCAGGTGGTCGCGGCCCTCCTGCGGAGCGACATCCTCTGTGCGGATATTGTCCGTGACGGCGATGGTGTGGGCGAAATTGTCCTTGTGTCCGCGCCCGTCCACGGTCTCCACGCCCTTGAGGGCCGAGAGTTCCGGCAGGATGTGCGGCAGCAGCCCGGCAGTATCCATCAGACGGAAGGCGAGCGAAGGGGTCTGCGTGACCAGCATCTTGTTGAGTTCCTCCGCTATCCTCTCGCGGGAGAGTATCTTGAGCCTGTCGGCCATCCTCCTCATCGACTCTATGGACTCCGGCACTATCTCGAAAGTCCTCTCCGGGGTGGAGAGCTTGGCGGCGAAGCGCACCGCACGCAGCATCCTCAAAGGATCGTCGGAATATGTCGTGTCGGGGTCGAGCGGAGTGCGTATGATGCCGGCGGCGAGGTCGCGAATCCCCCCGAAAGGGTCAATCAGCGCACCGAAGTCCTCCTCCTGCAGGGAGAAGGCCATAGCGTTGATGGTGAAGTCGCGGCGCATCTGGTCGTCCTCGATGGTGCCGTTTTCCACTATGGGCTTGCGCGACTCCCGGCGGTATGATTCCCTGCGCGCCCCGACGAATTCTATCTCGTCTCCGTCGCAGCGCAGCATAGCGGTGCCGAAGTTCTTGAAATAGGCCACTTTCCTGTGCAGCCGCTCACCCACGGCCCGGGCGAAGTCGATGCCGCTGCCCTCCACCACTATGTCGATGTCGTTGCAGGGCCTGCCCAGAAAGCAGTCGCGCACATAGCCCCCTATCACGAAGGCCCGAACCTTCTTCTGCGCGGCAATCTCCCCGACTATGCGGAAGACGGGTTTTTCAAGAAACTGCGAAGTTATCGTTGACATATCATCTCTTCGTACGAGGGAATATGGTCGCACGGGACGAACTTCCCCTCTTTCAGGCCGTAAATATAGGTCAAATTTCCGTTTGTCAATATCAGAAATTTAACCCCCAGCACGGAATTGTAGCGCATAGCCTGTTCCACGACCTTGGACGAGAGCTCCACCTCCGGCCTCTTGCATTCCACCACGGCCAGCGGAGCGGCGTTCCTGTCATAGATGATTATGTCGGCCCTGTAGGGCTTGTCCCCGAAACGGAACCCCGCCTCGCTCATCATCAGATGCATCGGCACGCGGAAAGTGTCGCGGAGCTGAATGATGAACCACTGCCGTACCCTTTCCTCGGCAGTGGCTGCAACATCCTTGCGCCGCAACGGGTCCCAGAGGAACTCCATCACTTCCCGGCCTTCACGGCGGCCTCCTCTATGGCGAGTCCGGCCCTGTAGGCGGACATATAGGATTCGAATCCGGTCACATCTTCCGCAGAAGGCGAAATCTCGCTGCCCGCATAGCCGGCAAACACCTTCCTGTCCAGATAGTCCTCAAGGCTGAGGCCCTCCGCATTGTCCACAAGATAGCGCGCAAGCAGGGCTATGCCCCAGGCTCCGCCCTCACCCGCAGTCTCCATAACGGAAATCGGAGAATCGAGGGCCGCGGCAAGTATCCTCTGCCCCACTCCGGGGGTCTTGAAAAGTCCGCCGTGGGCGGTAATCCTGTCCACCCGGACTCCCTCCTGCCTGAAAAGTATGTCGTTGCCTATCTTGAGTACGGCGACGGAGGCATAGAGCTGGGCGCGGAAGAAATTGGCAAGGTTGAACTTGTCGGAAGCCGACCTCACGAAGAGCGGACGGCCCTCGGCGAATCCGGTGACAGGCTCGCCGGAAACATAGTTGTAGGCAAGCAGCCCGCCGCAGTCGGCATCCCCCTCAAGGGCGTGGTTGTAGAGTCTCCCGAAAATCTCCCCCATATCGGTCTCCACTCCGAGAAGCCGCTGATACTCCCGGAAAAGCCCCGCCCAGGCATTGAGTTCCGAAGTGCAGTTGTTGCAGTGAACCATAGCCACCGGACTGCCGGCCGGAGTCGTCACCATATCTATGGCCTCATAAGGCCGGGAGAGTTCCTTTTCGAGAACAATCATCGAGAATGACGATGTGCCGGCGGAGACATTGCCCGTACGCGGACGGACGGCGTTGGTCGCGACCATTCCGGTACCGGCGTCCCCTTCCGGAGGGCAGAGAGGCACTCCCGCCTTAAGCCGGCCCGACGGGTCGAGCAGCAGTGCTCCGGCCTCCGTGAGATATCCGGCTTCAGCACCGGCGGGAAGGGCCTTCGGCAGGATGTCGAGGAGTTTCAGGCGAGCGCCCCGGGCAGCAATGAGTTCATCGAACTTCCCGACCATATCGCCATTGTAGCTTCCGGTCCGCGAATCGACCGGAAGCATCCCCGAAGCATCCCCTACGCCAAGTACGCGGCATCCGGTAAGTTTCCAGTGGATATAGCCCGCGAGAGTGGTCAGAAAGTCAATCTTGCCGATATGTTCCTCCCCGTCCAGAATCGCCTGATAGAGATGCGAGATGCTCCAGCGCAGGGGGATGTTGAAGTTGAAGAGTCCGGAGAGTTCCGCCGCAGCCGGTCCGGTGTTGGTGTTTCTCCACGTCCTGAACGGCACAAGCAACTCTCCGTCGCCGTCGAAAGGCATATACCCGTGCATCATAGCGCTGACGCCTATGGCGGCGAGACTCTCTATCTCGACACCGTAGCGGGATCTGACATCGCCGCACAAATCGGCATATGACGCTCTCAGTCCCTCCCATATCGCATCTATGCTGTAAGTCCAGAGTCCGTCCACAAGACGGTTCTCCCACTCGAAGCCGCCCTGTGCGACGGGGCGGTTGTCCCCGTCGATAAGGACAGACTTGATGCGGGTGGAGCCCAGCTCTATGCCGAGAACGGCCTTCCCGGCCTTTATGAGTCCGGCGGTATCCATTATCTGAGAGCTTTGTTCAGAAGATAATAGACCTCGTTGCAGCGGAGTTCCTTCTTGAATTCGGAAACCGTGGTATGTTCCCCGATATGAAGCATCTCGATGTCGGCGATGTCGGCGTAGTCCTCCCAATATTCCGCCGTGAGGTCATAAGAGAACGCGGAATGATGCGTGCCTCCTGCGATGATCCAGGCGGCGGCTCCCGTCTCGAAGTCCGGCTTCGGAATCCAGAGGGCGGAGGCCACAGGAAGTTTCGGAAGCGGCTTCGGCTTGATGCACTCCACATCGGCCGCGATGAGACGGAAGCGGTTGCCCATATCCACCACGGTGGCGGCTATGCCCCTGCCGGTCTTGCTGGTGAAGACAAGTCTGGCGGTAGGCGTCTTGCGCACGCCGATGCCGAGTTCGTGAACCTCAAGGCGCGGCCTTGAAGCGGCGATCAGCGGGCACACCTCAAGCATATGCGACTGGAGAATAGCCGAACGGGCGCCATCGAAATTGAGGGTGTAGTCCTCAAGGAACGAACACCCCTCCGGAAGTCCCTGACTCATATACCATACCGTACGGTAGAGCGCGGCGGTCTTCCAGTCCCCCTCCGCTCCGAAACCGTAGCCTTCGGCCATCAGACGCTGCGAAGCGAGTCCCGGAATCTGGTCGAACCCGCGGCCGGTCTTCTCCACGTCCACATCTCCGAGATCGTCGAAATTGGTGGTGAAGCCCTTGGCCCCGCAGGCCTTAAGCACGGAGCGGAGCGTAAGTTCGGCCTTGGCGGAATTCCACACCTTGCGATATGCGGTGCCGCTCTTGTCCTCAAGCGAAGCATCGTGTTCATAGAGAGAGAAATACTCCTTCACGAGAGCGTCCACGTCGGCATCGGCGACGGCATCGAAATACGGCATCACCTCGCTGAAAGGCATATAGTCCACATGGTATCCGAGTCTCATCTCCGCCTCGACCTTGTCTCCGTCGGTGACGGCCACATTGTTCATCTGGTCGCCGAAACGGATGATGCGGCAGTTCTGCGCGTCGGCCCAGGCCGCGGCGACCCTCTCCCAGACGGCGATATGCTCCAGAGTCTTCGGGTCTTTCCAATATCCGACCACAGTCTTGTGGTTCTTGCGCATACGGGCGAGGATATGTCCGAATTCGCGGTCGCCGTGGGCGCTCTGGTTGAGATTCATAAAGTCCATATCCATCGTGTCCCACGGAATCTCCTCGTTGAACTGGGTATGGAGATGGAGCAGAGGTTTGCGGAGAACCTGCATACCGTGTATCCACATCTTGGCCGGAGAGAAGGTGTGCATCCAGCATACCACTCCCACGCACTTCGGCTCGGCCTCGGCGCGCGCCATCACGTCCGCAACCTCGGCGGAGGAATTGGCGGTGCCTTTATATACGAGTCTGACCGGAAGAAGCCCGGAGGCGTTCATCCCGTCCACCATCTTCTGCGAGTGTCCGTCCACCTGCACCACTGCATCCCCGCCGTAGAGGAGCTGCGCTCCGGTCACGAACCATACTTCAAGATTCTCAAATGCCTTTATCATAATTATCTTTTCTTTTTAGTTTGTCCATAATAAGCGTCCGGCCCGTGCTTGCGGGAGAAGTGCTTCTCCACGAGCAGCGGGTTCATAGTAAGATAAGGATTGACCCCATAGGCTATATATGCCATCTTCGCCACCTGCTCCAGCACCACCGAGTTGTGCACGGCCTCGGCGGCATCCTTCCCCCAGGTGAACGGGCCGTGGTTCTTGACCAGCACGCCCGGAGTATGCACGGGGTTGAGTCCATCGAAGCGGCGGACTATCACATTGCCAGTCTCGAGTTCGTAGTCCCCGCGCACTTCGGATTCGGTCATATCGGCCGTACATGGCACCGCGTCGTGGAAATAGTCCGCGTGGGTGGTTCCGATGTTCGGGATGTCCCTGCCCGCCTGGGCCCAGGAGGTGGCGTAAGTGGAGTGCGTGTGCACCACTCCCCCTATCTGAGGAAAAGCCTTGTACAGCACTATGTGGGTCGGGGTGTCGGACGAGGGGTTGAGACCGCCCTCGACCACCTTTCCGTCAAGGTCCACCACCACCATATCTTCCGGAGTCATCCCGTCGTAGCTCACTCCGGACGGCTTGATGACCACCAGTCCGCTTTCGCGGTCGATGGCGGAGACATTGCCCCAGGTGAATATCACAAGTCCGTGCCGCACCAGTTCAAGATTGGCTTCGCACACTTTATGTTTGAGTTCTTCGAGCATATTACCAGAGCATTATGTAGAGAGCGGCGACGATGATGCAGATGAGGGCGGCTCCGATGTTGTAGCCGCGGCTCGTGTGGAAGAGGCTCAGATCCACAGGCAGCGCCTTAGGGTCGGCCTTGCGGTCGCGGGAGTTGCTGTAGAGCCAGATGGCCTGGCCGCCCACAAGCACTCCGAAGAATATGAACGCCTGGAAGCCTATGTCGTTGAGATAGGCGATGAAGTTGTTGTCAGGCGTGGCGCTCTCCGGCAGGCAGGCCCCCCAGATGATGACCGCAAGGGACATCAGCACGAAGAATACGCCGGCCCCTCCGAGAATCTTCGCCCACTTGAGCATAGTCCCGCAGTCCTTCTGCGCAGGGAGTTCCACAGAGATGAACTTCCTGTCAATCAGCGAGAGAATCACGAAGAACGCAAGCAGGATGATGAAGATGTAGCCCGCACGCAGCTGGAACGGCACGCCGCCGAGGAATATCTTGAACAGCACTCCGAGCGGGATGGTGATTATGGCGGTCCACACGGCCGCCCTGCTGGAAGCCCTCTTCCAGAGGAGTCCGAGGCCGAACACCACGATGATGCCCGGATAGATGAATCCGGAATACTCCTGGATATACTGGAATGCCTGGTCGAGTCCTCCGAGAAGAGGTTTCACGGCAATGGCGGCGATTATCAGGGCGGCAAGCGAGGTCAGACGGCCCACGCGCACAAGTCTCCTGTCGTCCGCGTCCCTGTTGATGTACTTCTTGTATATGTCCATCGTGAAGAGGGTGGACGTACTGTTGAACATCGACGCGAGCGAGGAGATGATGGCTGCGGCGAGGGCTGCGAAAGTGAGACCCTTGACTCCGGTAGGAGTGAAGTTGCGGACAAGCCACGGATATGCGTCGTCCGCGACGTTGATGGATCCCTGAAGCCCTGCGAGCAGTTCCGGATGTATGGAGATGTAGTATGCGCAGATGCCCGGAAGCACCACGATGAAAGGAATCAATATCTTGAGGAAGCCCGCGAATACCAGGCCCTTCTGAGCCTCTTTCACGCTCTTGGCGGCGAGACCCTTCTGGATGATGTACTGGTTGAATCCCCAGTAGCCGAGATTGGTGAGCCATACGCCTCCCACGACGGCAGCTATACCAGGCACATTGGCAAACGCACTCTCCCCGTGGCTTTCCTGGATCACGAGATGGAGATGGCTGTCGTTGAGATGTTCCCCGGTGGTGAGGTCATTGAAGATGTTGCTGAGTCCCGCCAGAGCCCCCGCACCGTCGCCTACGGCCGTGAGCGCGAAATATGCGGTCACAAGTCCGCCTCCGACGAGGAACACGACCTGAAGCACGTCAGTCCACGCCACCGAGGCGAGACCTCCGTAGATGGAATACACTCCGGCTATGATGAAGAGGAACAGTATGATTACCATACGCATAGATACGGAGAATCCCCCTATCACCAGCGTCGCGCCCTGCAGTCCGAGAATCTGCTCGATAGCAAGAGCCCCGAGCCAGGCGACTGAAGTCAGGTTGACGAAGACATAGAGGAAGAGCCACAGGATGGAGAAGGCAAGCCCCACGCCGTCGTTGTAGCGTTCGCGCAGAAACTGCGGAATGGTGAAAATCTTCTGCTTGAGCATTGTAGGCAACAGGAATTTGCCTATCACCACAAGGGTCACCGCCGCCATAAGTTCGTATGCCGCGGTGGCTATGCCGTCGGCATAGCTCGTGCCGGACATTCCGATGAACTGCTCGGCTGAGATGTTGGCCGCTATCAGGGAAGCGCCCACCGCCCACCAGGTCAGGGTGTTGCCGGCAAGGAAATAGTCGCTGGCGGACTTCTCGTGACCCTTCTTGTTGCGTCCGAGGAAAAGTCCGAGAGAAATCAATATCGCAAGATATGCAAGGACTATTATAAGGTCAGCCGCCTTGAATCCGGAGGCTGCAATCTGTTCAAAGACACTCATACTCTGGAATTATTTAATATAGAACGCATAGGCACAATGACCCGTATAGGTCTCGCCTGGACGCAGCACGACGGAAGGCCATCCCGGCCTGTTCGGGCTGTCCGGATAATGCTGGGTTTCGAGGCAGATTCCCGCTCTCCTGCCGTAGCTGACGCCGCCCTTGCCGACGATGCTTCCGTTCAGGAAGTTGCCAGTATATACCTGTACTCCGGGTTCGTCGGTATAGACATCCATCGCTATGCCGGTCTGCTCGCAATAGAGAGTCGCCGCCACGACGGAGATGTCGCCTCCGGTGTCAAGCACCCAGTTGTGGTCGTAACCGCTGCCGTTGCGTATCTGCTCATATCCTGTCTCGCCTATGCGATCGCCGATCCGCCGCATCGTGCGGAAGTCCATCGGAGTCCCCTCCACGGGGATGCCCTCTTCGAGAGGTATGCTCAGGGTGTCGATCGGAGTGAATGCGGAGGCGTTGATATACAGCCGGTCATCAACTATGCTCCGGGACGGGTCGCCGCTGAGGTTGAAATACGAGTGGTTGGTCATATTGACTACGGTCGGAGCCGTGGTCGTCGCGGAATACGCTATGTCTATCCTGTTGTCCTCCGTGAGGGTGTAGGTCACATAAGCGGTGACCTCTCCCGGGAAACCGTTGTCGCCGTCAGGCGAGACTATGCGGAGCTTGATGTGGCTGTCGTCGGCCTCCACCACATCATATCGCTGATATTGCCAGCCGGTCGCTCCTCCGTGGAGGCAGTTGCCGTTGTCATTGGCCGACAGGCTGTACTCCGTGCCGTCAAGGGTGAACTTCGCTCCGGCGATGCGGTTGGCATAGCGTCCGATGGTGGCGCCGAAGTCCGTGAGATGGTTTTCCGGATAATAATCTTCCACCTTGTCGAAGCCCAGCACGACATCACGCTTCACGCCGTCCCGGTCAGGGACTGTGATGGAGCTGATGCGGCCGCCGAAATTGGTGACTGTCACCTGCATTCCGGCATCGTTCTTCAAAATGTAAAAGGCATCGCCATTCTCCGTTCCGGGAGAGCAGGCGAGAATTGGCAGGGCGCATAGGCCGAGCAGAATTCGATGGATATTTTTCATATAGCTATAGTGTTTCTCTACGGGTTATGTCTGACAGGACACAAATATATCCATAATTCCCGAAGATAGCGCCACCGCACGGGACAATTATTCCTATCCGTGCCACATTGAGAGAATAATGAGCAAAAATGATTGATTTGTGGCAAAAGCCCGGACGGATTCCCGCTAGTCCATAAGAAGCTGACGGACGACTTCCCCGCTCACCGGGAAGGCCGTACCGTGCCGTATGCCCTCAGGGAAGCGGACCATATCGGATATGTCCTCCCAGGTCCTGCCGTCATCGGTGCTGCGGACCGCGCCGTACTTGCCCTGCGTGTATTTGTCAAAGTATACATAAAGGGTGTCTCCCACATAAAGCGGCGCAGGCCCTTCCGCCCAGTAGTCGCCCGTAATGGGATTGGAGGCCTTGCCGCTGACGCCCCTGCTTATGTCCCTGCAGCGGACCACCCTCAAGTTTTTCTCCGCCGGCGCGGAATTCTCGTTTTTCACCACAAGAATCCAGTCGTTGTGCTTTTTGCTCTTTATGAGCGCGCCGTCTATGACTGAAAAGTCCGGATTGTAGAATATCTCCGTCTTGCTGAAAGTCTCGAAATCCCCGGTCGTCGTGTAATACAGCCTGTGGTTCCACTTCTTCTCCGAATCGCTCGTCGGCACATAGCTGTGGCGGCCCGGTATAGTGCTGGCCCAATAGATATAGTATGTCCCGCTGTCCTCGTCGTAAGTCAGCTCGGGCGCCCAGGAGTTGAGTGCGGCCGGTTCGTCCGCCATCACGTCGATGCGCTTCTGCCCGCTCCAATGCACGAAGTCGCGGGTTGACGCATATCCTATGTATCCGTCATTCCAGCCGGATGTCCACACCATATGGAAAGTGCCGTCGGGGGCCTGCGCCACGCTCGGGTCGCGCATCAGCCTGTCCTTTCCCACCTCCGGCTTCAGCCAGATGCGACCGGGTGCTATTTCAGTCCAGTTGAGGGCGTCATAGCTGTAGGCGAGATGAAGTCCGTCGTTTTGTCCCG
>CAVGPE010000060.1:0-6863 GCA_963631065.1 Ruminococcus bicirculans (ex Wegman et al. 2014) | reverse complement strand
TCGGCGGTCGGACGGAGGAGGCAGCGGAGGGCGGCCTTGAGGCGCTTGGCGCTTTCGGCGGTCCAGACGGCAAGCGCAAGGAGAAAATAACGGAGCGGGGAGCCGCCGCTGAAAAAAATCAGGGAGCCGCGGACGGCCGCAGGCCGTACGGCAGGCGAAAGCCTGCCGGCGGTGGTGCGCCACTTGTGCACCACCGCCACCGCGGCGTCCACATATACGCCATATCCTCTGCTCCGGGCGAGCGTTGAGAGAGCGATGTCCTCCGGCGTGAAGAAATACCGCTCGTCAAACCACCCCAGCCCGCGGAAGACTTCCGTCCTTATCAGAAACGCCGCGCCGGAGATGTTGGAAGTCCGGTACAGCTCCGCGCAGACCGGAGTCTTCCCCACCGTGTCGTCTGTCGGCTCCCTGTGCAGATGCCACTGCTGGAGAGCGTAATATGTCGCGGGATACGGCGGACGTCCGCAGAGCTGCAGAGAGCCGTCCGCATTGACAAGACGCGGAGTGACTATCGCCGCGTCCTCAGGCAGCCTGCCGAAGTCCGCCACGAGAGAGCCTATGACATCCTCGCGGATTTCGGTGTCGTCATTCAGCACAAAACAGTATCGCCCCCGGGCCTGCCGGAGGGCGAGGTTGTTGTTTTCGGAGAAGCCGCGCACCTCGTCGCTTACGATAAAGCTCACCTGCGGGAAGTCGGCGCGGGCCTGCGAGAGCCTCTCCTCCGAGTACATATAGGCCACGACAAGCGTCTCGAAAGCGACTGAAGTATATCTGTAAAGGCTCTCCAGACAGGGATAGAGATTGTCCGGCCTGTTCATGCAGACTATCACGACACTGACCTCCGGACTGCAGCCGGATACTGCCGAAGGCGCTCCGGCGGACCTCTCCTCCATCATATAAGACCCTCCGGCAAATCAAGATTCAGAATCCGCGCCTGCGGGTCGGCGGAGATGACCAGATTCTCGTGCAGAGGCACGAGCGCGTCACCTATGTAGATGCATAAATTGCCCGGAATAGGCTCCACTCCGCTCACCTCCCCCACTTCCCGGCCCTTGTCCAGCACCGTCCATCCCACGAAATCCTCTTCCTCCTCGCTGTCGGCCTCACCCTCGATGAAAATCTCCTTCCCCGCCAGCTCCTCCGCGTCCCCGAGTGAAGTAATGTCGTTGAGATGCACCACGGCCCGCGAAACCCCCTTGGCCTGAATGTCGGAAATGAAGAAAGGAACCGGAAGTTCATCGAAAAAGATGAACACCGGTTCCCTGAGGTCAATCCCGTCAGCCTCGATGTCGAAAAGTCCTATGAGGAGCCCGCCATCGACGCCGTTGGATTTGAGAATCTTCGCGATGCGGAGCATTATGCCTCTGCCGGAGCCTCGGCTTCAGCGGCGGCCTCCTCTACAGGAGCTTCTTCCGTCTCGGCGGCAGTCTCGGCAGCAGCCTCAGCCGCTTCTGCGGCCTGCTTTGCGGCGAGTTCCTCGGCCTTCTTGCGGAGTGCCTCGGCACGAGCCTCGTTCACCTTGACCTCCTCGGCCTTGGCGGCCTTGCGGGCCTCGATGTCGCTGTTCTTGACAGCTGACTTCTTGGCGTCGATTTTGGCGTCGCGCTGAGCCTTCCAGTCGTTCCACTTCTTGTCGGCCTCAGCCTCGGTGAGAGCGCCCTTGGCTACACCGCCGTCAAGGTGGTGACGGAGAAGGACTCCCTCGTAGGAGAGGATGCGGCGGGCGGTGAGGGTCGGCTCCGCTCCCACCTTGAGCCACGCAAGAGCGCGTTCTGAGTTCAGAACGATGGTTGCAGGGTTGGTGTTGGGATTGTAAGAACCGATCTGCTCGATGAAGCGACCGTCACGAGGTGAATGTGAATCCGCCACTACAATGTGGAAGAATGCGAAATTCTTCTTACCGTGGCGCTGTAAACGAATTTTAACAGCCATTGTGAATCTGTTTTAAAGTTAAACCTTATTCGCCCCTACCCGAGGAGCGGACTGCAAAGGTAAGAAAATCAGATTATTTTTCAAAATCTCCCATCCATTCGTCCGCACTGTCCGGCTCGAAAGGCACGAGTCTGCCCCAGTGATAGAAAGTGTATTCTCCGAAAAATACTCTCCCGTCGATTTCATAGAAGTCGATGCGCACCTGCATCATGCCCCGCGAGAGTGCTGCGGCGAGCTCCCGCATCTGCTCGAAATGCTCCGGGCGCGAAGGCGGGACGGCAGAATTAGGATGTCCGTTGCGTATGTCAAGACGCTTCCACTCCATATCGAAGAAGTCAAACTTGGTCTCCTCGCTCGAGCTCGCCCTGTCCGATGCCACGAACATCACTTCCGGGCGGCCGTTGAAGCAGAAGAACTTGTAGTCCCTGATATTCTCTCCGATATAGGCTTCGGCTATGATTCGCGGGCGAACCCCCTTATATGCCCATTCCCGGTCGCGAATCCAGTAGCGGCGGCGCAGACACCGGGAAAGATGTCTCGTGGCCGCTTCCCGGTCAAACGAGGCCTTGTCGGTGCATACGAGAGCGCTTCCGCTGTCGTGCGTACACTTCAGCACGAACTTCTCCGGCAGAGAGTCCCAGTCGATATCCTCCGCCCTATCCCAGATGGCGAGGGTCGGGACTATATGCTCCTCTCCTATCAGCGAAGCGACATAGGGTTTGACCGCCGCTTTGTCCACAAGCGTATGGTAGAGAGGATTATGGTCATAGAGCTTCTGCCATTGGAGCTTCTCGGTGTAGCGCTTCGGCGCTTTCAGGTCAGGCCGTCTTCCCATCGCCTCGAAGTAGCTGTCCTCCACAGCAATCCTGTCCGGGAAATGCCTGCGACCCAGCTTCCGCGTGACAAAGGCGCGTTCTCCGGGGGTGAGCGCTAACAAAAATACCGTCACCGCCATAGAACCCCAGACCGAAAGGCATACCGCCAGAACTCTCCAAAAGCCCGGAGCCAGACAGTAATGCAGCACGCACGGGAGCGCAAGCGAAATTCCGCTCACCGCCACAAGAGGAAGGGCCACGGCACGGAAGAACTTCCCAAGCGGGAATCCCGTCTTTGAACGGACAATGAAGAGCCTCAGCACCAGGACGATGAAATATATGACTATGAATACAACATAAGCCCATACGGCCGGTGCGCCGGCCTTGAAAGAGAGCCACACCAGCGGAAGGCAGAGGTATGAGACCAATCCGGTCACAAGATAATATCCTCGCACCTTCCCTGCGGCAAGAATCAGAGTCAGCAACGAATTGCCCGTCAAGTCCACAAGAAGTCCGATGAGCGAGAGCCTGACGAACGATGCGGCCATCGGCGGCACCTCCACAAGCCACAGCCCGAGAACCGCCTCCGCCTCAAAGAGCAGCGGGATGAGAAAAGCCAATATTACAAGAAACGAATACTTCGCCCCTTTGCGCACGAGTTCAAAACAGTACTCCCGCTCCCCCGATGCCCAGGATTTGGTAATCTGGGGGTTGAGAGCCGTGAGGAAATTGGAGACGAACTGCCGCACGATGCCCTCCACCTGGGAGGCTATGCCTCTCGCGGCGTTGAGCGCCACCCCGAAAAAGAGATTCACCACCAGATTGACACCCTGAGTATTGAAGACATAGGCGCTCGTCCCGAAAAAGCTCCACCCGGCGAAGCCGGACATCTCCCGGGCAAGCGTCCAGTCCACTATGAAGCTCCCCCGGGTCTCGGCGAAATGCCGCCGGCAATATACTGAATATGAGGAACGGATGATGACTGCTACAGCAAGCATCAGGACGGCATAAGTCTCAAGTTTGTCAAGCGCAGACACATACAGAAGCAGCGCCACCAAGAGTTTAAGTCCGGCCTCGGCAAGGCTCACCAGCGCGAATGCGGACATCCGCTCGTGGGCGATGATTGTGGCGTTGTACGGTACGGAAATAAGATTGAACACCAGCACACCCAGAGAGCAGTGCAGCACCAGCTCCGCAGAGTGCAGCCTGCCCGGAGGAATCACCATTTTCTCATGCAGGAACCACATCCCCAGAGTCTCGGCCAGCAACACCACCAGCACCGAGAGAATCAGTTGAATCAAGATTCCGGCGCAGAACACCCTGCGGAGCTTATCTTCGTCGCCCTTGCCTATTTCTATCGCGATGAAACGGCTGATGGCCGAGGAAATGGAGGCGGAGATGAAAGTGAAGAGCGCCACCGCCCCTCCGACAGCGTTGTATATGCCATAATCCTCAACACCCAGCGCATCCAGCACGACACGCGAAGTGAACAGGCCGATCAGTATCAGCAGCAGCATACGGAAGTACAGCAGGATAGTGTTCTTCGCTATTCTCCTGCTGTTGTCAGACAGTCCTGCCGATTGCTGCGGCATTGTCAGAAATCCAACCCGGAAGGCCCGGCCACACCGCCCTTGAGGTCGTTGTAGAACGCGGCGAACGAAAGCTGCATATAAGGTATCAGCCAGAAGAATCCGATGCCGAAGGTCAGAAGGGAGAGTATCATCCATCCGATGAAGCTGAGCCAGAGCCAGAAAAGCTCGAACTTGTGACCGCGCATCATCTCGCGGCTGCGGGAACTCGCCTCCCAGGCGGAGAGTTCCGGATTGTCTTCAAGGATATACGGCGTCAGAGCGTATGCGAAACTCATTATTATGCCCGGAACTATGAACAGAAGCGTCCAGAGGAACAGCTTCACCCCCATAAAGAACATCCCCGCCACCTTGTGGAGGTATCCGTCGGTGCTCATACGCCAGAAATTGCGCGGCACGTCGGTATCTCCGGTCTCATACATAAGCCGCGTCGCGTTGGCATAGCCCACACTTGCGGGAATCAGCACGAACAATGTCAGAATCAGGCCCGCTCCGGTCCACATCGCCGGCGCCCCCATAGGGAGCGAGATGCCGTATTCTCCGACCTGCGCCATATTTCCGCTACCGACAAGCATATAAATCAACATAAAGATGATGGTCGCCACGAGGGCCGGAGACCAGTTGTCCCGAAGCCTCGAGAGAGCGGCATTCTTGTAATACTGATTGGTGTGCATAGGATTTATGTATATACTCTGCGAAGATAATGATTATTTCCTGAAAATGCCGAAGACGGCCGAGCCCGAGCCGGACATCGAGGCATAGACGGCCCCGCGTCCGTAGAAATCGCTCTTGAGTGCCGCCACTTCCGGATGGGAGGCGAAGACTGACGGCTCGAAGTCGTTGTGCAGCACCTCCTTCCATTCTTCTATCGGACGGGAGAGAGCCTCGCGGAGCGGCAGGCGCTCCGAGGCGGGACGCAGCACAAGCCCGGAATACGCCTCGCGGGTGCTGATATGCACCCCCGCCGGGATGGAGACTTCTATGTTGTAGCCGTCAAGAGAGATGTCGCAGGGGCTGAGCCTCTCCCCGCGCCCCTCTCCGATCATCGGAGTATTGTAGATGAAGAAAGGACAGTCCGAGCCGAGACGGGCGGCATACTGCGCGAGTTGGTCTGCGGGCAGTCCGAGCCTGAACATATCGTTGAGCGCACACAGCACGAAAGCGGCGTCGGCGGAGCCGCTTCCCAGACCCGCGCCCACCGGAGCGGTCTTGTGCAGCACTATCCTGAGCGGAGGCAGGCCGTAGATTTCCGAAAGCAGGGAGCAGGCCCGCAGCGAGAGGTCCGTCTCCGGCGGCCAGTCCCCTCCGACTATCTCGACGCTGCTCGCCGGGCCGTCCCCGGGCAGTATGTCGATACGGTCACGTATCCCCCTGTACGGGACGAAGAGCGTCTCGATGTCGTGGTATCCGTCCGGACGGCGGCCCAGGACATTGAGTCCGAGATTGAGTTTGACGTTAGGATATATTGTCATACACTTCCTGTGCGAGGTCTTCCGGCAGCCGCGACACTATCGGGGCGAGGAACGCCACCTTCTGCAAGTGCTTCGCCTCGTCCTCCGGTATGCCGCGCGAACGCATATAGAACTGCTCCTCGGCGTTGAGAAAGCCAGAGGTGCAGCCGTGGGAGCATTCCACGTCGTCGGCGTAGATTTCGAGCTGCGGACGGGATTCCGCCCTGGCCTCTGCGGAAAGCAGAATGGTGTGGTTCTCCTGGTAGGCCTTGGTCCGCTGCGCACCCGGGGCCACATATATCAATCCGTCGAATACGGCACGCGCCTCCCCTCCGACGATGCCTCTGAAGTTCTGTCCGGAGGTGCTGCCTCCGGAATTGTGCTTCACGAGTATGTTGACGGCGACCTTCTCGTCGGAACGGCACAGATAAAGCCCGGCGATATCCGCTTCGCAGCCCTCTCCGTCGATGTCCACCTCGATGGAGACGTCCGCCGAGACCCCCGGAAGCAGCACAAGAGTCATCCTCAACGACTCTCCGGAAGAGAGCCGGAGCAGCTGCGGCAGCTCGTCGCGTCCTATGATGTAAACCCTATCCATCGATGCTTTCAAAGCCTTCGTTTTCAATCTGTTCCACGAGTTCGCGGCCAGCCGTCCTGACTATCCGCCCGTTCTTGAGTATATGCACCACGTCCGGCACTATATACTCCAGCAGGCGCTGATAGTGGGTGATGACGATGTAGGCCGTCTCTTCCGTGCGGAGGGCGTTGACCCCTTCCGCGACTATGCGCAGCGCATCCACGTCGAGGCCCGAGTCGGTCTCGTCCAGGATGCTCAGCAGCGGCGAGAGCATAGCCATCTGGAATATCTCGTTGCGCTTCTTCTCCCCTCCGGAGAATCCCACGTTGACTTCTCTCCGTGCAAACTCCCCCTTCATCTTCACAAAATCCATCTTCTCCCTGAGAAGTTTCAGGTACTCCGCCGGCTTGAGCTCCGGCAGCCCCTGAGCCTTGCGGCGGGCGTTCACCGCAGCCTTCATAAAGTTGGTGATGCTCACCCCCGGAATCTCCACCGGGTA
>CAVGPE010000059.1:8526-11889 GCA_963631065.1 Ruminococcus bicirculans (ex Wegman et al. 2014) | reverse complement strand
AGCAGAACCTGCTGACTTCCGCTATGCTCTCTTCCGCAATACTGGGGGATGCCGGACCGCAGCTGAAAATCTCCTCCCCGTCCCTGCGGAGCGAAAAGCCTGACCGCCCCTCTTCGAGGGAAGACTTGTCAAGCATAAGGCCGGGCAGGAAGGAAGTGTGGTCAAGGCAGCAGGCGCAGGCGAAACCCTCGGCGGAGCCGTCCGCGAGGTCGTCCGGATAGAGCAGAACCCCGTAGCCGAAGCTGTTGTAGTATCTCTCCGCAAACTTGAGGCCTATGCTGCGTCCCGGCTTGGAAATCCTTGTGTACAGCACCGGAGTCCAGCTGATGCGGTTGACGAAATCGGGTACGAACAAATCTTCGCTGTCCTTCTCCCATGTGGTGTCCGGTCTGACGACCACGCGCCCGCCGGCTGTGAGTACGGCTATGTTCATCAGTACTTGACGTTGAACTTGGCGGCAAGCTTCTCCCGTTTGAACTGCTCCTCGAACTTCGCGAACTGCGCCTTGGTGTCGAGCGTGAAGCTGCCCTTGCGGATCCAGTCGAAATATGACGGCTCGCTCTCGAAGACCTCTCGGAGGGTCCGGCCCTTGTGCTTGCCGAAATTGACAGTGACCTCGCCCTTGTCGTCGTATATCAGGTGACCGGAGAAATCGACATACTTCTTCCCGACATAAGCCGAGAGCGCCGTGACGTCGTTCTTGAGTTCCTGATAACGGTCCAGCTGCGCCTTCAGCACCTCGTAGGTGGCGAGCGTGTCGGCCTCCGCGCTGTGCGCGTTGTCGAAGTCCCCGCCGCCGCAGTAGAAGCGGTAGGCCGCCCTGAGATTGCGCGGCTCCATCGTGTGGTAGATGTTCTGCACGTCGACCATAAGCGGCTCGTGCAGATTGACTTTCAGGTCTTTGCCGGCGAGCTTTGCCCTTTCGAACTCCTCCGCGAGCATCGGGAGGTCGAACTTGGACGAGTTGAATCCGGCCAGGTCGCAGTCCCTCAGCCACTCCGCCACCTCGTCCGCCACTTCGTAGAAGGTTGGGCAGGAGGTGAACATATCGTCCGTCAGGTGATTGACCTTGGAGGCTTCCGGATTAATCGGGCGCTGTACCTGCCGCTCATAATCCCAAGGCTTTATTCTCCATGTCTTTATCCTGTGCTCCCCTCCGGGGAACACCTTTACGAAACTGAGTTCGACGATGGAGTCGGCGGGAATATTGAGGCCCGTGCTTTCGATATCGAAGAACAGCAGAGGCCTCTTGAGATTGAGATCCATTCTTGAAACAGCTTTATGAAACCATTATAGGCATAAGTATGCCGCAGAGCTTCGCGCTCTCCTCATCCTCTTCCGACGGCACTATCAGAGCGGCCCTCCGCGAGTCGGCGAACTTCATCACGACGGTCTCGCAGCTCATATTGCTGAGGATTTCGATGAGGAACGAAGACTTGAATCCTATGCTGATGACGTCTCCGTTGTAGTCGCACTCAAGCTTCTCGTATGCGGCGAGCGCGAATCCGAGGTCCTGCGCCGTAATCTCCAGCTGGCCCTGTCTGAGGTCGAACTTGATATGGTTGGAGGCCTTGTTGGCGCAGACGGCCACGCGGCGCACGGTGCTGAGCAGCCGCTCGCGGTCTATCCTGAGGATGTTGGAGTTGTTCTGCGGGATGACCCTGCGGTATTCCGGGAACTTCCCTACAATCAGCCGGCACACCATCATCGTCTCGCCGAAGCTGAACACCGCCGTACCCGAGTCGAATGTCACCTTCACGTCTCCGCTGTCCTTGTCCAGGGAGGCCTTGAGTACTCCCGCAGGCTTCTTGTGTAGGATGAACGAAGACTTCCCGTCCACCTTGGCTTCTGAGGAAGTATAGCAGATGAGCTTATGGGAATCGGTGGCCACGAGGGTGACGCTGTCAGTGTCCATATCGAAGAATATGCCGTTCATAGTAGGGCGTATCTCGTCGTCGGCCGTGGCGTAGATTGTGCTGCTGATGCCCTCCGCCAGCACTGCGGAAGGGAAGACGGCCGTGGAGGCGTTATCCCCGGCCCCCTTGATGTCGGGATAGTCCGCAGCCGGGAAATAAGGCAGGGAGGAGTTGCCTCCCCTCCAGATGCACTCGAAGGAGCCGTCCGATATGGTCTTTATCGTCACCGGCTGATCCGGAAGAGCCTTGAGGAGGTCTGTCATCTGCCGTGCCGGCACAGCCATACTGCCCTCCGAGACGGAGTCCTGCACCTCGACCGCCGTCTTCAGGGTAAGCTCCTGGTCGGAGGCGGTGATTTCCAGTCTGTCCCCTTTGAGTACAAAGAGGAAGTTCTCGAGAATAGGGAGGGCGGTCTTTGCGGGAATGGCCTTTGATACATCCAGAAGGCCCTTCAGCAATCCGGCGCTTGAAACGTTGAATTCCATAATCGTTATCAGTTCATTTTTACAAAAATAGGAATTATTCCTGAATATTGGCATACAATTTGACCTCTGAACGGCGGAAATTTTAAAAAAGGACTTTATTGATATGAAGAAAGGTTTTATCATCGTGCTGGCATCCGTGGCCCTGAGCGGACTCACGGCCTATGGCGTCGTCAAGACACAGGAACCGTCTCCGTCCGGGACCGCTCCGCAGGAGACATACACTCCTTCAGGCCAGCTTGTCAGGACTGTCAATCTGTCACTGTCCGACTACCCTGACTTCACCTACGCGGCGGAGAACGCGGTCGAGGCGGTGGTTTATGTAGAGGTCAGCTCAAAAGTGCCGCAGCAGGAATATATAGACCCGTTCTACCGCTTCTTCTTCGGAGAAGGAATCGGAGGCGGCACCAGCCGTGAGCGCAGGGGCAGCGGCTCCGGAGTAATCATCCGCGAGGACGGATATATAGTGACCAACAACCACGTGGTGGCCAACGCGACAAGCGTCACCGTCACGCTCAACAGCAACAAGAAATACGAGGCCAAGGTCATAGGCACCGACCCGGCGACCGACGTGGCCCTGATAAAGATAGACGAGAAGGGGCTTCCGACCCTGCAGTTCGCCGATTCCGACAAGCTGCGCCTCGGCGAGTGGGTGCTGGCCATAGGGTCTCCTCTCGGGGAGCAGCTCCGCTCCACCATCACCGCCGGCATCGTCAGCGCCAAGGGACGCTCGATGTCCAGCGGCGGCGAATTCAAGATAGAGTCGTTCATCCAGACCGATGCGGCCGTCAATCCGGGCAACTCCGGCGGCGCGCTCGTCAACAAGAAGGGGGAACTCGTGGGCATCAATACGGCCATCGTCTCCACTACCGGCTCCTACACCGGATATTCCTTCGCCGTACCGTCCAATATCGTACACAAAGTGGTTTCCGACCTGATTGACTTCGGCTCCGTCAAGCGCGCCA
>CAVGPE010000059.1:2068-8516 GCA_963631065.1 Ruminococcus bicirculans (ex Wegman et al. 2014) | reverse complement strand
GGCGTATATATAGCTGAAGTAGTGAAGGGAGGGTCTGCGGACAAGGCCGGGATAAAGGCCGGTGACGTGATCGTCGGCATCGATTCCACCCGCATCGTCACCCCGTCCGGACTTCAGGAGAAGGTGGACGCCTTCCATCCGGGAGACAAGGCCAAGGTGACCCTGATCCGGGACGGAAAGACGATGGAGATTCCGGTGGTGTTCCAGGATGAGGAGACGCTGCTCGCCGCACAGAATGCCGACGGGACCATAGTCTTCTACGGGGCGAGCCTGAAGGCGGCGAAGAAGGGTGTCGAGATCGTTTCTGCCGGCAACGGCAAGATAGCGAAGGCCGGCGGCGAAGACGGGTTCATCATCCTCTATGTCAACGACAAGAAGGTCAGCAAGCCTCAGGATGTCATCGACATAGCCAAGAAGAGCAACGGCGCGGTCTTCATCGAGGGACTCACCGCAAACGGCAGACCGGGATACTTCGGCTTCGGAAAGGACGAATAGACGGCACGGCGTCTGACTGATGATTGTCGCGGCCGGACATCCGTTCCGGTTGCGACAATTATTGTTATACTATAATGAGACAGCTTAAGATTACAAAGTCCATCACCAACCGCGAGAGCGCATCTCTTGACAAATACCTTCAGGAGATAGGCCGCGAGGAGCTGGTGTCACCGGAAGAGGAAGTGGAACTCGCGCAGCGGATACGCAAGGGCGACCAGGAGGCTCTCGAGAAACTTACGAGGGCCAATCTGCGTTTCGTGGTGTCAGTGGCGAAGCAATATCAGAATCAGGGCCTCAGCCTGCCTGACCTCATCAACGAAGGCAATCTCGGCCTGATCAAGGCGGCGGAGAAGTTCGACGAGACGCGCGGATTCAAGTTCATCTCCTATGCGGTGTGGTGGATACGCCAGTCCATACTTCAGGCTCTCGCCGAGCAGAGCCGCATCGTGAGGCTTCCGCTCAACCAGGTGGGGTCGCTCAACAAGATCAACAAGGCTCTCGGCAAGTTCGAGCAGGAGAACGAGCGCCAGCCGTCCACTGACGAACTCGCCGAGATGATAGATATCCCGAAGGACAAGATTGCGGATACGCTCCGCGTGTCAGGACGGCACGTCAGCGTGGACGCGCCTTTCGTCGAGGGAGAGGACAACAGCCTGCTGGACGTGCTGCCCAATGACGACTCCCCGAGCGCGGACAAGGGCTTGACCAACGAATCCCTGAGTACGGAGATAGAGCGCGCGCTGCAGATTCTCACTGGCCGCGAGCGCGAGATCATCAAGTCGTTCTTCGGCATCGGTTGTCAGGAGATGACACTTGAGGAGATAGGCGAGAGGCTTGACCTCACCAGAGAACGTGTCCGTCAGATCAAGGAGAAGGCCATACGCAAGCTCAAGAAGCCGGCGGCAAGCAAACTCCTCAAGACATATCTGGGCTGATGACGGCGGAGCAGTTCATCGCCACGAAGGCCTCAGAGGCCGTCAAGGCAATATACGGAGCCTCGGTCGAGGCTTCTTCGCTGCAGGTGCAGCCCACGCGCAAGGAGTTCGAGGGGGACTATACTCTGGTGGTGTTCCCGCTGCTCAGGCTGACGCGCCAGTCTCCGGACGCCACCGGAGAGGCGATAGGCGGATGGCTTAAAGACAACTGTCGTGAAATCAGCGCATTCAATTCGGTCAAGGGCTTCCTCAATCTCAGCCTTTCCAATCTCTACTGGAGGGAGAGTCTGGAGAATATAGTCTCCGACGGCAGCTACGGCTGTCTCCCTGCCACCGGACGCAGGATTATGGTGGAGTTTTCGTCGCCGAATACCAACAAGCCCCTGCATCTGGGACATATACGCAACAACCTTCTCGGCTCTTCGGTGTCCGACCTGCTCAAGGCCGCAGGCAACGAGGTGATCAAGGTGACACTCGTCAATGACAGGGGAGTGCACATCTGCAAGTCTATGTACGCCTGGCAGCAGCGTTTCAACGGAGCCACTCCGGAGAGCAGCGGCAAGAAGGGCGACCACCTCGTGGGGGACTGCTATGTGGAGTTCGCGAAGATGGAGAAGGAAGACCCTTCCGTGATGGACAAGGTACACGAGATGCTCGTGAAGTGGGAGGAGGCCGACCCTGAGGTCCGCGCCCTGTGGCAGATGATGAACGAATGGGTGTTCGCCGGTTTCGAGCAGACCTATAAGGCCCTCGGTATCAGTTTCGACAAAACCTACTACGAACACGACACCTATCTGCTCGGCAAGGAGCTGGTGCAGAAGGGGCTGGATATGGGAGTATTCGTCAGGGACCCGGACGGTTCGGTGTGGTGCGACCTCACTGCCGACGGACTTGACCGCAAGCTCCTGCTCCGCTCGGACGGCACTTCGGTCTATATCACTCAGGATCTCGGCACTGCGGAACGCCGTTTCAGCGAATATAGGCTCGACTCCCACATATATGTGGTCGGGGACGAGCAGAACTACCACTTCCAGGTGCTCAAGCTCATCCTCAAGAAGCTCGGATTCAGCTGGGCCGACTGCATCTACCATCTCTCATACGGTATGGTGGAACTCCCGGAGGGCAAGATGAAATCCCGCGAGGGGACCGTCGTGGACGCTGACGACCTCATCGAGAAGATGTACCAGGAGGCCCGCGCCACTTCCGAGGAGAGCGGCAAGCTCGACGAGCTGACTCCGGAGGAGAAGGACAGGCTGTACCGCATCATAGGTCTGGGAGCGCTCAAATACTTCATCCTCAAGGTGGATCCGAAGAAGAAGATGCTCTTCAATCCCAAGGAGTCCATCGACTTCAACGGCAATACCGGCCCGTTCATACAATATACGCACGCCCGCATCTGCTCGATTCTCCGCAAGGCGGAGGAGAGCGGTCTCGGGGCTGCGGTCGCTCCGGACATCGAGCTGAGCGCCAAGGAGATACGCATCGTACAGATGCTCTCCTCCTATCCTCAGAAGGTGTCGGAAGCCGCGGCGGCCCTCTCTCCGGCGCTCATAGCCAACTACTGCTATGAGCTGGCCAAGGAGTTCAACCAGTACTACCACGACACAAGTATCCTCCGCGAACCTGACCGCAAGCTGCTCGGGATGAGGCTTTCCCTTATCTCCGCCACAGCCCGCGTGCTTCGCGCCGGAATGGGAATCCTCGGAATTGAACTGCCTGACAGAATGTGACATACCTACTTCCGTCAAGGAAGTGCGACAGCTCGGATGGGACTACATAGACGTCATCTTCTTTACGGGGGACGCCTTTGTGGATCATCCGAGTTTCGGCACGGCGTGCATCTCCCGCTATCTGCAGAAGTTCGGCTACAGGGTGGCCGTCGTGCCTCAGCCCAACTGGCGGGACGACTTGAGGGATTTCCGCAAGCTGGGCGCTCCGAGGCTGTATTTCGCCGTGAACGCCGGGGCGATGGACTCTATGGTCAATCACTACACTGCGGCCAAGCGTCTGCGCCACGACGACGCATATACGCCGGAAGGCAAGTTCGGGCAGCGTCCGGACAGGGCGGTCACGGTCTATACGAAGATACTCAAGCATCTGTGGCCTGAAGTGCCGGTCGTGATCGGGGGAGTGGAGGCTTCGCTCAGGCGGCTGACGCATTATGACTATTGGGATGACAGGATATTCCCCTCTGTACTTGTCGACAGCGGGGCGGACTGGCTCTGCTACGGGATGGGCGAGAAGCCTATGCTGGAGCTTACAAGGGCGATTGAGGCGGGGAGAAATCTCCGTCAGATGGAGAAAATCCCGCAGCTCGCCTTCCTGAGGCGCGGCAGGTGGAAGGTGGAGAACCCCCTCGTGCTACATTCCTACGAGCGGTGCTGCGAGGACGATATGGCCTTTGCGGAGAACTTCCACAAGATAGAGACTCACGCGAATATGCTTCACCAGCAGGTGATAATAGAGCCTGTGGGGGACGGCTATGTCCAGGTCAATCCCTCGTATCCGCCTTCGACGACGGAGGAGATGGACTCGTTTTGGAATCTTCCTTTCACAAAGCGCCCACATCCGCGCTACAGGGGCAAGCGCATCCCGGCCTACGATATGATTAAGGACTCGATAATCACCCATCGCGGATGCTTCGGAGGCTGCAATTTCTGCACTATCGCGGCGCATCAGGGGAAGTTCATCCAGTCCCGCTCTGAGGAGTCCATAGTGGAGGAGGTGCGCAGGCTTGCGGCGATGCCGGAGTTTCGGGGCAATATTTCCGACCTTGGAGCCCCGACTGCGAATATGTACGGGATGCAGGGCCGCGACCTGAAGAAATGTGAGGTGTGCAGGCGCAAGTCCTGCCTTTTTCCCGCCCCCTGCCGCAATCTTGACCGCGACCACAACCGGGTGACCGCCCTCTACGGCCGGGTTGATGCGGTGAAGGGGGTGCGGCACTCGTATATAGGCAGCGGCATACGCTATGACCTCTTCCTCGACGAAAACGGATTTATTGACGACAGCGGCAAGCCCTATCTGCGCGAACTGATGCTCAGGCACACGTCCGGGCGTATGAAGGTGGCTCCAGAGCATACGGAGGACAAGGTGCTGTACTATATGGCCAAGCCTTCCTTCCGCCTTTTCGGGAGGCTGCGCCGGGAATTCGACCGTATCAACAGGGAGAACGGCACGCATACTGAACTCGTCCCGTATTTCATCTCCTCCCATCCGGGATGCACGCTTGAGGATATGCGCAAATTGGCCTCGAATCCATGTCTCAAGGGCATATGGATGGATCAGGTTCAGGATTTTATGCCGACTCCTATGACCACTTCTTCCGTGATGTTCCGGACGGGAATCGACCCGCGGACCATGAAGCCGGTATATGTCGAGCGCGATCCTGCCGGAAAAAAAGCGCAAAAGGCACTTTTTTTTAAGAAAAAGTAGTATACTTGCACTCCATTTCGAGACTATTTTAACAGATATATGGCACAGGACAACAGGAAACGTCACATCGTAAGTTATGAGAATATGTCCCGCGAGCTTGCGGAGGCATTTGCGGAGAAGTATCCGAAAGGATTCAGCGACTATCTCCCTGACCTTATCAGATACACCAAGCCGGACGGCACTCCGTTCTATGCGGTGATGATTGAGATTCCGGAAGCCATTTATCTGGTCAAGATAAAGGTCAAGATAGACGATGCCGACGATATAGAGAGGTGGCTCGAAGGCGAGGAAGATGCCGAGAACGAGCAGGTTGCCGGGACTGCCGGCAATGCCGGAGAAGACGGAGGGACGCTTCCCGACGAGAACATCTCCCAATACGGGGCGGAGGATGAACCTGCTGATGCGACTGAGTAAGATAACAGGTAAAATATCCGAGCAGAACAAGCTCCTGCTCCTAAGTTTTGTGGTCGGCGTGCTCTCTGGGTGCGCCGCCGTCATCCTTGACCGGGCCATAGAAATCATCAGCCGCACGCTCGACAGCGGTTTCGAGGGCAGCGCGTACGAATGGGGGTTCCTGATATTCCCCGGGGTGGGAATGATGGTCTCGCTGCTTCTGCTCAAGTTCGTCGTCAGGGACAATATAGGCCACGGAGTGACCAAGGTTCTGCTCGCCGTGTCCCGCAACGAGTCCCGCATCAGGCCGCACAATATGTGGTCTTCGGTGCTGACGTCCTCATTCACGATAGGCTTCGGCGGTTCCGTGGGGGCGGAGGCCCCGATAGTCTATACGGGGGCGGCGATAGGCTCCAATCTCGGCCGTGTCTGCGGGCTTTCCTACCGCAACATCACCGTTCTTCTGGGATGCGGGGCGGCTGCGGCGGTTGCCGGGATATTCAAGGCCCCGCTTGCGGGCGTGCTGTTCACGCTGGAGATTCTTCTCTTCAACGTGTCGATGAAGTCGATGCTCCCGCTGCTGGTGGCCACCATCTCCGCGACGGTGGTGTCATATGTCTTCAGGGGGCAGACGCCTGTCTTCGCCTGTGACCTGACTCCGTTCTCGATGGGGAACATCCCGTATTATCTCGTGCTCGGCGTGGCGGCCGGATTCTTCTCCCTGTACTTTACCAACGGGACACTGTGGCTCGAAGACAAGCTCGGCAAGCTGCACAATGTCTATCTCCGCTGGCTGCTGTGCGCCGTCGGACTCGGTCTGCTGATTTTCCTGTTTCCGCCTCTCTACGGGCAGGGCTACGATTCTCTGGCTTCCCTCCTCAACGGGCAGGAGATTGTGGTGGAGGACAGGACCGTGCTTTCGTTTCTTATGAATCGGCCCTGGGGCGTGCCGCTGTTCTTCGTCCTGATACTGTTCTTCAAGATAGTGGCGATGACCCTGACCAATTCCGGCGGGGGAGTGGGAGGTACTTTCGGCCCTACGCTCTTTGCCGGGGCGATATTGGGATTTGTGCTGGCGCGGTGTTTCAATCTCGCGGGCACTGCCGTGCCGGAGCAGAATTTCGTGCTTGTCGGGATGGCCGCGCTGATGGCCGCCGTGATGCAGGCCCCGATGACGGCGATCTTCCTGA
>CAVGPE010000059.1:0-2058 GCA_963631065.1 Ruminococcus bicirculans (ex Wegman et al. 2014) | reverse complement strand
GTATCGCGCAGAGCGGCGACCTGCTCACGCACGACAACGACCAGGCGGTGCTGACTCTGCTGCGGACGGAGGACCTGATACGGGACAAATATCCGAAGGTGAAGATTGACGCGACGCTGCGCGAGGTGGTGGATATGCTCGCCGGTTCGGAGTCCGACGCTTCGGTGATGGCGGTGATAGACTCGAAGGGCCGCTTCCAGGGTATGGTGGACCTTGCCGCCGTCCGCAAGTACCTCTTCAGTACGGACAAGTACGACAGCGTACACGTCTACAACATTATGGAGACCCCGCCGGAGTATATCCGCTACGGCGAGAAGATGGGTTCGGTGATGCAGAAGTTCGACAAGACGGGGGCCTGGAGGCTGCCGGTCATCGACGACGAGAGGAAATATCTCGGCTTCATCTCGAAGTCACGGCTGCTGATGGCCTACCGCAGCGAGCTGCGCGAGATTTCGCAGGAGGACTGACTTATCAGTTAGTTCTCTACACTCTGGCGAGCCAGAAGGAGAAAGGCTCAATGCTCCGGTTCCGTAAGATAAAGAATCGTTTCCACTATTGCCCGCCTGCATACTGGACAGAATTCAGGCGATTCATTGGTTCGCATACGGCAATCCTCACACGGCCGCCAATATCCTTTCGGCTGATATGCGGCGCCTTCCACAAGACCGACAACACCCTGCTCATACAAATCCTTCCACTTGCTCGCGAAATCCACCTTTGTAGTCACATTCTTCTGCCACGGTTCCACATCGAAAGTCTGGTCCGCTCCCGGAGTTCCGTCATAAGCATATTCATCCATAAGTCCGGCAAAACTGTGACCGAATTCGTGCACGACCACTGGACCGAACTTTCCGTGCCCGGTAGAAGCGATGGTATATAGCCCGTATATTCCGCCACCGCCGTAAACATCTGAATTTGAGAGAATTATAATCGTCTCATACGGCCTCTCCGGCCATTCACATCCACCGAAGATCTGCCGGCATATTCCAGATGCCCTCCCTTCACTTCAGCAGCCTCAGCGAGATGCGACCTCTGTCAAGGTCCACTCCCGTCACGGCCACCCTGACCTGCTGATGCAGCTTGACCACCTTGGTCGGATC
Organism: Ruminococcus bicirculans (ex Wegman et al. 2014); assembly: GCA_963631065.1. GTDB lineage: Bacteria > Bacteroidota > Bacteroidia > Bacteroidales > UBA932 > Cryptobacteroides. The sequence goes on along the minus strand of CAVGPE010000059.1, from coordinate 958 downwards.
GGTGCCGCGCGGCCCCATCTGCGAGACGTGCACGAGTCCGTTGTCGTGCAGCCCGATGTCGACGAACGCTCCGAAGTTGGTGATATTGGTGACTATCCCGGGGAGCTCCATCCCGGTTTTGAGGTCTTCTATGGAGCGGATGTCGTCCGCGAACGAAAATTCACCCGCCTGTTCGCGCGGATCAAGGCCCGGCTTGGCCAGCTCCTTGAGTATGTCGCTTATTGTGGGCAGCCCGGCCTTGTCGGTGACGAAGTCTTCGGCCTTGATTCTGGAGCAGAGTTCGGCGTTGCCAACAAGCTCGCGGGTGCTTACTCCGAGCGAACTTGCCATCTTGTCCACTATGCCGTAGGATTCCGGATGTACGGCGGACGCGTCCAGCGGATTTTCGGATCCGCGTATCCGCAGGAAGCCCGCGCACTGCTCGAACGCCTTGGCCCCCAGGCGCGGCACCTTCCTCAGTTCGGCGCGGCTTTTGAATCCGCCGCCTGCGGTCCTGTATGCGACGATGTTCTCCGCGAGGGCGGGTCCTATGCCGGACACGTATGCCAGCAGATATGGGGATGCGGTGTTGAGATTGACCCCCACGGCGTTGACGCAGCTTTCCACGGTGTTGTCGAGCGTCTCCTTGAGCAGAGACTGGTCCACGTCGTGCTGGTACTGCCCTATGCCGAGGTTCTTCGGGTCTATCTTCACGAGTTCCGCGAGCGGATCCATCAGGCGGCGGCCTATCGAAACAGCTCCGCGCACTGTCACGTCCTCGTCCGGAAACTCCTTCCTCGCGATGTCGGACGCGCTGTAGATCGAGGCTCCGTCCTCGCTGACGGTCCATATCCTGCAATCCTGCGGCAGATGTATCCGTCGCATGAACTCCTCCGTTTCACGCGATGCCGTGCCGTTGCCTATCGCTATGGCCTGTATCCCGAACTTGTCTATCATCCCCTGCACGGCGGTGATGGCC
>CAVGPE010000058.1:0-3279 GCA_963631065.1 Ruminococcus bicirculans (ex Wegman et al. 2014) | reverse complement strand
GGATATCCCCTTCCGCCGCCACGAAGTGCAGACGCACGAGGCCATCCGGCTCTTCAGCAGCCTTGGCTATGGCGACAAGGTCAAGCTTCTGGACACGAGCGGAGAAGTATATATCAGCTACTATTCCCTTGAGGATACCGTCGATTATTATTGCGGGGCGCTCGTACCGAGTACGGGTTACCTCAAGGTATGGAGTCTCGACCAGTACCACGGAGGGATGCTGCTGAGAGTACCCGACCGCCATCATCCGGAGAGGCTCGCCCCCTTCTTCGAGCAGCCTAAGACTTTCGGGGTGTTTGCGGAATCCGTCAAGTGGAACAGGATTATGGGGCTGGACAATGTGGGCGACGTCAACAGGGCCTGCCTGAGCGGCAAGGCGTCCGACCTGATACAGGTGGCGGAAGCCTTGCAGGAGAAGAAGATAGTGCAGATAGCGGAAGAGATAGACTCCCGCTGCCGCTCCTCCTCTCCGGTCAGGGTCGTGCTTATCACGGGTCCTACGAGCAGTGGCAAGAGCACCTTCTGCCGCCGTCTGAGCGTGCAGCTCAAGGCCTGCGGGCTGATGCCGATATCATTCTCGACCGATGACTATTTCGTGAACCGTCTCGACACTCCGAAGCTCCCCGACGGCACATACGATTTCGACAACTTCGACACAGTGGACCACGCCGCCCTTCAGGAAGACGTGCTCAGGCTGCTCGATGGAGAGGAGGTCGAAGTCCCTGAATACAATTTCGTCACCGGCATCAGGGAGTACCGGGGCAAGAAGCTCAGGCTCACTCCCGGAGCGGTGCTGCTGATTGAGGGTCTGCACGCGCTCAACCCGGCCCTGCTCGACAAGGTGCCGGATACCGGAAAATTCAAGATATTCATCAACACCATCACCAGCATCTCCCTGGACGACCACAACTGCATCCCCACCAGCGACAACCGCCTGCTCCGCAGGATAGTCCGGGATTTCAACAAAGGGGCGTACAGCGCCCGCGAGACCATAGCGAACTGGCCCAATGTCCGCAGGGCCGAGGTCAAATGGATATATCCTTATCAGGAAGATGCCGACGTGCTTTTCAATTCGGCCTATCTGGTGGAGTTCGCGGTACTCCGCGCACACGCGGAGACGATTCTCGCCACCGTGCCGAAAAATTGTCCGGAGTACAGCGAGGCCCACAGGCTTCTGGTATTCCTGCACTATTTCATCCCCGTCTCGGACAAGGAGATTCCGGTCACCTCGTTTATGCGCAGCTTCATAGGTTAAGAAATTATGACGGTTCCTTCAGATTTTTCTCCGGAAGAGCGGCGGAACAGGGCTATGGACCTTTTCCGTCAGGGGTACAACTGCTGCCAGGCGGTGACTCTGGCATTTTCCGACATTTTCGGTCCGGAAATTCCGCCAGGTGTGCTGGCTGCGATAGGCTCCGGATTCGGCGGCGGTATGGCGAGGATGCGCGAAGTGTGCGGGAGTTTCAGCGGAGCGGTGATGCTCGCGGGATTCATCTCCCCTGCCTCCGACCCGTCGGTGAAGGATGCCCGCAGGGACAATTATGCGCTTGTGCAGAGCTTTGCGGAGGAATTCAGGCGACGCAACGGCGGAAGCATAGTCTGCCGGGAGCTGCTCGGACTGGACTCCGCCGCGAAAGAAGGACCAGTCCCCTCGGAGCGCACCCCGGAATTCTATCGCAAGCGGCCCTGCGTGCAGATTATAGGCAATGCGGCGCAGATTGTCGCGGAGTATATATTGCGGCAAGCCGGCGACAGCGTCGTCAGACCGGAAGCCGCCGCGGAATGATAATGGTATTAATTGCAAAACTTGAGAATTATGAGTTTCAGGAAGATTGTATTGGCCGGAGGCGGCGTATTGGGAAGCCAGATAGCGTATCAGGCCGCCTACAAGGGCTTTGATGTCACCATTTGGCTGAGAAGCCCGGAATCCATCGGCAGAACGCAGCCTAAGCTGGACAGGCTTCACGGCATTTATGCCGATACCCTCTCCAAGATGAACACCCCGGAAGGCCGCAGCCCGATGGTATGGTGTGGCGGTCTCGCCTCTGACCCGAAAAGTTTCGACTACGCCGCTGCTGCGGCGGCAAATGAGGCTGCGCCGCGGAAGATAGCCCTCGAACTCGATATGGCGAAGGCTCTGGAAGATGCGGACCTCGTGATAGAGGCGCTCGCCGAAGACCCGCAGTCCAAAATCGATTTCTACGGGAAGGCCGCTCCCCTCCTCCCGGAGAAGACAGTCATCGTGACCAATTCCTCCACTCTGCTTCCGTCGATGTTCGCGTCATATACCGGCAGGCCGGAGAAATATCTGGCGATGCATTTTGCGAACAACATCTGGCGGGGCAACACCGCAGAGATAATGGGACATCCCGGCACGGAACAGAAATACTACGACGAGGTAGTGGAGTTTGCGAAGGAACTGGGGATGGTGCCTCTGCAGCTGAAAAAGGAGCAGCCGGGATATATTCTCAATACACTGCTCGTGCCGCTGCTCAACAGCGGTCTGTACCTCTGGGCGACAGGAGTCTCCGACCCGGCCACGGTCGACCTCACCTGGCGGTTGGCGACCGGAGCCCCTTACGGCCCGTTCCAGATTCTCGATACGGTCGGAGTAACTACGGCCTACAACATAGTATGCCTCAATCCCGACGCCAAGAATCCTGCGAGCGTCGCCGGAATCATCGCCTCGAAACTCAAGGCTATGATAGACGAGGGCAAGCTGGGAGTCAATGCCGGAGAAGGGTTCTATAAGTACAGATAGGGAGTTGTCGTGACTGATAAGGATGGAGAGAGGCTGACGATTTTCGCCAGCCTCTCCTCTGTCATATATGCCGTTTCGCGAAATTACATCGCCTGTGCAACGGCTACCGCTACTGCGACGGTCGCGCCGACCATAGGGTTGTTTCCCATTCCCATAAAGCCCATCATCTCGACGTGAGCCGGAACTGATGACGAACCTGCGAACTGGGCGTCTGAATGCATACGGCCCATAGTGTCGGTCATGCCGTAGGATGCAGGACCCGCCGCCATATTGTCCGGGTGGAGGGTACGGCCTGTGCCGCCGCCTGACGCCACTGAGAAGTATGGCTTGCCGGCGAGGGTGCGCTCCTTCTTGTAGGTGCCTGCCACAGGGTGCTGGAAACGGGTAGGGTTGGTGGAGTTGCCGGTGATGGAGATGTCCACGTCCTCCTTCCACATAATGGCTACGCCTTCGCGCACGTCGTCAGCGCCGTAGCAGCGCACTCCCCCGCGCACTCCGTCGGAGTACTTGGTCTCGGA
>CAVGPE010000057.1:0-21583 GCA_963631065.1 Ruminococcus bicirculans (ex Wegman et al. 2014) | reverse complement strand
GCCGAAACTGCCTCGAAAATTCCGCATAATAAAATTCGGGAACCATTTCAAAACAGCTTCTCATTCACGGAGATTTTTGCTAACTTCGCGCGATTTTCATTCGACCGCAATGGCAGCATCGCGCAAGGACATACTGCTCGGCAAGCTCCGCGACGGCGGGAGGATGGGCGGACGGGAACAGCTTCTGCTGACCCTGCTTCTCGCCCTGCCCGCCATACTCGCGCAGCTGTCGATGTGCCTGATGAGCTATATCGACGCGGCGATGGTGGGGGCCCTCGGCTCGGCCCAGGCCGCCGCCGTCGGGCTTGTCAGCACCTCCACCTGGATTCTCGGAGGATTCTGCTATGCCAACAATTCCGGTTTCAGCGTGCAGATTGCGCACCGCTGCGGGGCGGGGGACTTCGCCGGAGCGGGACGGATTTTCCGCAGGGGGCTTCTGTGCGTGCTTGCGCTCAGCGTTCTGCTCGCCTTCGCGGGCTACTCCATCAGCGGGGCGCTTCCGCGCTGGCTCGGGGGAGGGGCGGACATCACCGGGGATGCGGCGGATTATTTCCGCATATATTCCCTTTTCCTGCCCGGCTTTCAGGTCTCGATATTCTGCGGAGCGTCGCTGATTGCCAGCGGCAATATGAAGGTTCCGAGCATCACCAGTATGGCTATGTGCCTGCTGGACGTGGGGTTCAACTATATATTCATCTTCGCGCTCGGTCTGGGGGTGAAGGGCGCCGCCATAGGCACGGGACTCGCGATGCTCTGCTCGGGGGCGTTCCTCCTTATATATGTGTTTACCGCTTCCGCGGAACTCAAGTGCTCGGCGGGAGTACCCTCCGATGAGGGGGACGAGGGAGAAAGGCGCATATTCCGCAGGGCCTTCGACATCTCCTGGCCGCTGTGGCTTCAGAATATGGTGTCCAGAGGGGCTTATATCGCCGCCACGGTGATAGTCGCGCCGCTGGGTACGGTCGCCATCGCCGCCAATTCCTTCGCCATCATCGCCGAGGGATTCTGCTATCTGCCGGGGTACGGGATGCAGGACGCGGCCACCACTCTCGTGGGGCAGAGCCTCGGTGCGGGACGCAGGACAATGGCGCGGAGTTTCGCCAAGGTGACTATAGTCACGGGGGCCTCGATGATGACTTTCCTCGCGGTGCTGATGTGGGCGTTCGCGCCGCAGATTATGGAGCTGATGAGCCGCGACCCCGAAGTCATCGCACTCGGAGCGTCCTGCCTGCGCATCGAAGCCTGGGCGGAGCTGCTGTTCGGAGTCAGCATAGTGGCCTACGGCTGCTGCGTCGGGGCGGGGGACACCCTGGTACCGTCCGCTATCAATCTCCTCAGTATGTGGGTGATACGACTCGGTCTCGCGCTGGTGCTGATACCGCATCTCGGACTCCGGGGCTACTGGATAGCGATGGCCGTCGAACTCAGCGTCAAGGGACTCATCTTCGCGTTCAGGATACACGGCGAACGCTGGATGCGGACGCGGCTCACGGCGGATACGCCCTGAAGCCGGAGGAGGCCGGACCACGATTTTGGAATACGATACAAACTGAGTATATTTGCGCGTTAAAAGTAGTTTTAATTCTGTTTCATATGGTAATCAGCGGCACGGCGTACTCTATTTTTCTTTTTGCGGTCGCTATCACGGCCGGACTTTTTCTGGCAAGATTCAACTTCAGGGGAATCACCATAGGCTCCACCTGGATTCTGTTCGTGGGTATCGTGATGGGCCATTTCGGCTTTGTCCCCGATGCCAAGGTGCTGTCGTTTATGAAGGACTTCGGCCTGATTCTATTCGTGTATTCGATAGGTCTTCAGGTGGGTCCCGGATTCCTGTCTTCGTTCAAGAACGGCGGAGTCAAGCTCAACCTGCTCGCCGTCGGTCTGGTGCTGATGGCAGCCGTCACCGCCTTCGTAATCCACCTCGTCACCGGCGAAAGCCTGCAGACTATGGTGGGAGTGATGTCGGGAGCCGTCACCAACACCCCGGGTCTCGGTGCGGCCCAGCAGACTCTGCTCGATACCGGAGGCTCCGGCACTGAAGCGTCCAGACTCGCCTCCGCCTATGCCGTGGCCTACCCTGTCGGCGTACTCGGAGTGCTGGCCCTGCTCATAGTGTTCAAGGCGGCGTTCAGGGTCAATCTTGACGAGGAGGCCAAGGCCGTCGAATCCTGCGAAGGCGCTGCGGAGACCGCGAGAAGGATGCACTGCGAAGTGACCAATCCCGCCGTCATAGGCAAAAGCCTCAAGGACGTGGTGACGCCCGACCTCAAGAACGAGATGGTCGTTTCGAGGATAATGAGGGGGGAGGAGGAATTCGTCCCGGATGATGACTTCAAGCTCTGCGAAGGCGACAAGGTGCTTATAGTGACCACCCAGAAGTGCGTCGACAAGATAAGAATCATCTTCGGAGCGGAAGTGCCTATGCACCTTGAGGACTGGATGAAGCTCAAGAGCAAGAGGGGGCTGCCCGCCGTCAAGAGGCTGGGAATCACCAACCCGGACATCACGGGCAAGAAACTCAGCGAGCTGCTCTTCAAGGGGAGATATGCCGTCACCGTCACCAGAGTGGTGCGTTCCGGGGTCGAACTCGTGGCCGCGCCGGGCCTGAGGGTCCAGGTCGGAGACTACCTCCAGGTGGTGGGTGAGAAGGACGGCATCGAAGCCATAGGCAAACTGGTCGGCAACAAGGCTTCGGCTCTGGAGAAGCCGAACCTTTTCCCGATATTCCTCGGAATAGCCCTCGGAGTCATCCTCGGCTGCATCCCGATTGCGATACCGGGGATTCCGCAGCCAATCAAGCTCGGACTCGCCGGAGGCCCTCTGATTGTGGCCATCATCATCAGCCAGTTCGGGCCGCGCGTACATATCACGACCTATACCACGCTCAGCGCCAATATGATGGTGCGGGAGATAGGCATCTCCTTCTTCCTTGCTGCAGTGGGACTGGGTGCAGGACAGACCTTCGTCTCCTCGCTGACGGCAGGCGGCTGGTGGTGGATACTCTACGGGGCGCTCATCACAATTATCCCGGTAGTGGTCATCGCACTCGTCGGACGCTTCCTGTGCCGGCTCAATTTCTTCCAGATATGCGGGCTTCTGACCGGCGGCACGACCAACCCTCCGGTTCTCGCATTCGCGCAGAACGCCTACGGAAGCAAATACGTGTCCGTCAACTATGCCACGGTATATCCTCTCTCAATGTTTATGAGGGTGCTGGTGGCGCAGGTGATGATACTTATGGCTATGTAGCAGTGATTTAATACATATATAATGAACAAGACAGATGTCGTGCTCGGACTCCAGTGGGGCGACGAGGGGAAAGGCAAGATTGTGGATGTCCTTGCGGAAAGGTACAGTACGGTGGCGCGGTTTCAGGGCGGCCCCAATGCCGGCCATTCGCTCCATTTCTCCGGAAAGAGCTTCGTCCTGAGGTCTGTCCCGTCCGGGATTTTCCGGGAGGGGACTGCCAATATAATAGGCAACGGAGTGGTGTTCGACCCGATAGCTTTCCGCACCGAGTGCGGCGAACTCTCTGAGGCGGGAGTTCCGGTACGGGAGAGAATCGCAATCTCACGCAAGGCTCACCTCATACTCCCGACGCACAGGCTTCTGGACGCGGCCCTCGAACTCTCCGCAGGCAAGGGCAGGATAGGCTCGACTCTCAAGGGCATAGGCCCCTGCTACACCGACAAGGTCAGCCGCCGCGGACTCCGTATAGGGGATATCTTCGCGGCGAATTTCCCTCAGAGGTACGAGGCTCTCAAGGCACGCCATTTCAAGGAGATGGAGGAGTTGGGATTCGACTGGAACGCGACTCCGGCAGGCCCCTTCAAGGGCAGTCTCGCCGAGGAGGAGAAGAAGTTCTTCGAGGCGGTGGAGTTCGTCAGAGGCTTCAGGACGGTCAACTGCGAATACTACGTCAACGACATCCTCAAGTCAGGCAGCATACTCGCCGAAGGGGCGCAGGGCACGATGCTCGACATCGACTACGGCTCTTACCCTTTCGTGACCTCCTCCACGACTTCCTGCTCCGGAGTCTGCTCCGGGCTGGGCATCGCGCCGCAGAAGGTCGGACGGGTGTTCGGCATCTTCAAGGCCTATTGCACGCGCGTAGGCGGCGGCCCGTTCCCGACGGAACTCTTTGACGCGACAGGGGAGAGGCTCCGCGCCGTAGGACACGAGTTCGGGGCTGTCACGGGCCGTCCGCGCCGCTGCGGGTGGCTCGACCTCGTGGCTCTCAGATACGCGGTGGTCATCAACGGGGTCACCGACCTGATAATGATGAAGTCGGACTGTCTCGACGGTTTCGATACCGTCAAGGTCTGCACTTCATATAAGGTGGACGGAGAGGAGACGGAAGAACTGCCTTTCGACATCTCGACCCGCATCGAGCCGGTCTATACCGAGTTCCGGGGCTGGAAGACGGCGCTTGCCGGCATACGCAGGGAAGAGAACCTGCCGGAGGAGTTCAGAGTCTATCTCCGCTTTATTGAGGAGTATCTCGGAGTCCGGGTCAGCGTCATCTCGCTCGGTCCGGACCGCGAGGAGACCATCTTCAGATGACGCGGGAACATCATTCAAAACAGCTTCTTACAGCATATATGAAAGCAACAGTTAGCACAGACTTCAACTTTCCGGGCCGCAGCGCCAAGTATCAAGGCAAGGTCCGCGACGTGTACAGCGTCGGAAACGATTATCTGATAATGGTCGCCACCGACCGCATCTCCGCCTTCGATGTGGTGCTTCCTGAAGGAATCCCGTTCAAGGGGCAGGTTCTCAACCAGATAGCCTCCAAGTTCCTGGATGCCACCGCCGATATCATCCCCAACTGGAAAATCGCGGAAATAGACCCTATGGCAACAGCCGGATGGAGGTGCGAGCCGTTCAAGGTGGAGATGGTGATAAGGGGCTGCCTCACCGGACACGCCTGGCGCGAATACAAGGCGGGGAGGCGCAGCCTCTGCGGGGTGAAACTCCCGGAGGGGATGGTGGAGAACCAGATGTTTCCCGAACCCATCATCACCCCCACCACCAAGGCCGGGGAGGGACACGACGAGGATATCAGCCGCGAGGAAATAATCGCGCGGGGAATAGTGCCTGAGGCGGACTATGTGCAGCTTGAGGAATACGCCCGCGCGCTCTACCGCAGGGGCTGCGAGATGGCTTCGGCGAAGGGCCTTATACTCGTGGATACAAAATACGAATTCGGACGCAGGGACGGGAAGATAATGCTGATGGACGAGATACACACTCCCGACTCGTCCCGATATTTCTATTCCGAAGGCTATGAAGAGCGTCTCGCAAAGGGGGAGAAGCAGCGTCAGCTCTCCAAGGAGTTTGTGCGCGAGTGGCTGATGGACAACGGATTCAGCGGGCAGAACGGGCAGCGGGTGCCGCCGATGACTCCGGAAGTCATCGCGGGCATCACCGACAGGTACGTCGAGCTGTACGAGCATATCACGGGCGAGAAGTTCGTCCCGGCGGACTCCGCCGACACTCTTGCACGCATAGAGGGCAATATAGCTTCGTTTCTTAAGACCGTTGCGCTATGATAGAGAGATATTCGCGCAAAGTGATGCGGGACATCTGGACGGAGGAGAACAAGTTCAACGCATATCTCAAGGTGGAAATCCTCTCCTGCGAGGCCTGGAGCCGTCTGGGAGTGATTCCTGCGGAGGATGTGGAGAAGATACGCTCGCGGGCGGCATTCAGCGTGGAGCGCATACGCGAGATTGAGGAGCAGACCCGCCACGATGTGGTGGCATTCACGCGGGCGGTGAGCGAGAGCCTCGGCGAGGAGAAGAAGTGGGTCCACTACGGGCTGACTTCCACGGATGTGGTGGATACGGCCAACGGTTATCTGCTCAAGCAGGCCGACGAGATACTGCTCAAGGACCTGGAGGCTTTCCAGGCGGTGCTGCGACGTCGCGCCCTGGAGTTCAAGGACACTCCCTGCATAGGCCGTACGCACGGCATACACGCCGACATCACCTCGTTCGGCCTGAAATGGGCCCTGTGGTACGAGGAGATGAAGCGCAACATCGAGCGGTTCAAATACGCCTGCAAGGGTGTGGAGGCCGGCAAGATGAGCGGGGCGGTGGGCAATTTCGCCAATATCCCGCCATTTATCCAGGACTATGTCTGCGGAAGTCTGGGCATAGAGTCGGCGAATATCTCGACTCAGGTGCTGCAGAGGGACAGGCACGCATATTATGTGGCCACGCTTGCCGTCATAGCCTCCACTCTGGAGCAGATGGCATTCGAGGTCAGAAATCTTCAGCGCACGGAGGTGCGGGAGGCGGAGGAGGCGTTCCGCAAGGGGCAGAAAGGCTCCAGCGCGATGCCGCACAAGCGCAATCCCATCAGCAGCGAGAACATCTGCGGCTGCGCCCGCGTGATGCGGGGATATATGAGCGCGTCTTGCGAGAATGTGGCTCTGTGGCACGAGAGGGACATCTCCCACTCCTCCACGGAGCGCATCATACTTCCGGACGCGACCGAGCTGCTGGACTATATGCTCAACCGCTTTATGGGCATACTCGACAATCTCACCGTCTATCCGGAGCGTATGCTCGCCAATATCTGGCAGACCCGGGGCGTGATTTTCGCGCAGCGGGTGATGAACGCCCTGATAGGCAAGGGCCTTTCGCGCGAGGAGGCGTACGACAGCGTGCAGCCGATAGCGATGAAGGCGTGGACACAGGGGCTGGACTACCTCACGCTGCTGTCCGCCGACCCGAAGGTGAGTTCCCTGCTTACGAAAGAGGAGCTGGACGGCTGCTTCACGCTCGATTATTATTTCAAGAATGTCGGGTATATCTTCGACCGCGTGGGAATCTGACGGCGCTATGAATTCTACGGACAGAGAAATACGTGAGGAGTGCGGCGTATTCGGCATCTATGGGGTTCCGGACGCAGCCAATCTGACATATTACGGACTCCACGCTCTCCAGCACAGGGGGCAGGAGGGCTGCGGCATAGTCTCCTGCGGGGATGACGGGGTGTTGCGCAGGGTCAAGGGGGAAGGCCTCGTGACGGAAGTATTCGACGGGGACAGGATAGCTTCGCTCAGCGGGAATATGGCCATAGGACACGTGCGCTATTCCACCACCGGAGGGAGCTGCATCGAGAATGTGCAGCCCTTCCTCTTCCACCACAACACGGGGGACTTCGCGCTTGCCCACAACGGCAATCTCGTGAACTCCGCGCAGCTGCGCCGCTATCTCGAGGACAGGGGCAGCCTCTTCCAGTCCTCGTCCGACAGCGAAATCCTCGCTCACCTCATCCGCAAGGACACCAGAGAGCGCAAGCGTCCGAGAATACTCGCGATAAAGGAGGCCCTCAATATGATGGAGGGGGCTTTCGCCTTCCTGATAATGACCACGCACCGCATCTACGTCTGCCGCGACAAGCACGGCTTGAGGCCTCTGTCGCTCGCGCGTATAGGGGACGGATATGCTGTGAGCAGCGAGACCTGCGCGTTCGATGTGGTGGGGGCGCAGTACATCCGCGACATAGAACCGGGAGAGATTGTGACGATAGACCGGAACGGCATACGCTCCAACCGCTACTCCGACTTCTACCACCACTATATGTGTGCGATGGAGTATATCTACTTCTCCCGCCCGGACAGCGATATAGAGGGCTGCAACGTGCATAATTTCAGGAAATTGAGCGGAAAGCTCCTCTACCGCGAAGCCCCTGCGGACGCTGACATAGTGGTCGGGGTGCCGGATTCCAGCCTGAGCGCGGCTATGGGCTATGCCGAGGCCGCCGGACTGCCTTATGAGATGGGCCTTATCAAGAGCAAATATGTGGGCCGCACGTTCATCCAGCCTTCGCAGGAACTGCGCGAGAAGGGGGTGAAGATGAAGATGTCGGCGGTCAAGACGATAGTCAGTGGCAAGAGGGTGGTGCTGATAGACGATTCTCTCGTGAGGGGGACGACGTCGCGCCGCATAGTCAGGATGCTAAGGGAGGCGGGGGCGAAGGAAGTGCATCTGCGCATCGCCAGTCCACAGATCAAGAGCCCCTGCTTCTACGGTGTGGACATCTCGACCTACGAAGAGCTGATCTGCGCGCACAAGAGCCTGGAGGAGGTGAGGGAACTGCTCGATGCGGACTCGCTGGCGTTCCTTCCCGAGTCGGCGCTCTACGAAGCCGGCCACCGCAGCGAACTATGTCTCGCCTGCTTCAGCGGCAGCTACCCGACCTACCTCTACCAGAGCATTGAGGAGGCCAACAAGGACGGAAAGTTTTGAGTTTTCTTATGATTATGATAAGGGAAGAAACGGTATTCGGACCTATACGCAGCCGGAGGCTCGGACAGTCGCTGGGCATCAATCTGCTGCCGCAGCACGGCAAACTGTGCAATTTCGACTGCATCTACTGCGAGTGCGGCTGGAACCGCGACGGGCTGGGAGACAAAAAACTGCCTTCCGCGGCCGATGTCAGGGAAGCACTTGAGGCTAAGCTCGTACAGTGCCTGCGCGACGGGGTGGGGATAGACTCAGTCACCTTCTCCGGGGACGGGGAGCCGACGCTCAATCCGGAGTTCCCCCGAATCATCGAAGACACGCTCTCCCTGCGCGACCGCTACTTCCCGGAAGCCAAAGTCTCCGTGCTCTCCAACGCTACACGCGCCCATATCCCGGAGGTCTTCGAGGCCCTGCGCAAGGTGGACAATCCGATAATGAAAATCGACGCGCCCTCCGACGGACTCGTCGCTCTCATCAACCGTCCCGCTCCGGGATACCGGCTCTCCCGCGTAATAGAGGCCCTGAAGGACTTCAAGGGCGACTTCGTATTGCAGACCATGTTCCTGCGGAGCAGCGACTTCGACTCCTCAAGTCCGGAGGTTCTCGACGGCTGGATGTCTATCGTGCGGGAGCTGCGCCCGCGCGAAATAATGGTCTATACCATCGCCCGTCCGACTCCGCAGCAGGGGCTGGAGAAGTTCGGCGAGGAGAGGATGCGCGAGCTGGTTAAGCCTCTGCTTGACGAGGGCTTCAACATCAGCATCAGAGGCTGAGTCCGCCGGATTTTCGGACCGTATCAATGCCCCGGGGCGTTCCGGAGAGGGTGTTGAAAACTTTGTTGAAAACTTGCTCCCTGCATACGGGCCGCAGCGGGTCAATATTCTTAAATTTGTCGGAGTGTTTAAAAAGGAAATCACTATGGATGTACGTAAAACCAACGGTTCGTTTGAGGAGTTTGACAAGGCCAAGCTTGCGAGAGGTATTCATCAGGCATATAAGTCGGCCAAGGAGTATTGCGACGACGCCATAGTCGTCTCCATCATAAATAATCTCTATGTCTATGAGGGCATCACCAGTTCGGAGATTCGCCGTCAGGTGGTGGACTCCCTGATGTCCATCAACAAGCGGGTGGCCCTCGCCTACATAGAGAAGTTCGACGCCGACGTCGACCTGAGGCGCAAGCGGGACTTTATCAAGGACTACATAGCCGCCTCCAACGCGGCGACGGGTTCCAAGTTCGACGCCAACGCCAACGTCACGCGCAAGAACATCGTGACCCTCGGCAACGAACTCTACAAGGAGAACAACATCAAGCAGAACCGCTACATCATGTGCGACAAGATAAAGACCCTCTACGGGCGCTCTCTTGCCGACCAGTATCTCAAGGACCTCAATTCGCACGTACTCTACAAGCACGACGAGAGCGGCACTCCGGGATTCCCGTACTGCGTCGCCATCTCGATGTATCCCTTCCTTGTGAGCGGTCTGCGCGAGCTGGGCGGGGTGTCGATAGCCCCGACCGACCTCAAGTCGTTCTGCGGCGAGTTCATCAACCTCGTATATTCCGTTTCTTCCCAGTTTATGGGCGCGGTGGCGACGCCGGAGTTCCTGATGTATCTAGACTACTTCATCCGCAAGGACTACGGCGAGGACTACCTCTCGCTGCTCGACGAGGTGGTGGAGTTCAACGCCAAGAAGCGTACCCTGGTGAAGGTGATAGACAACTACTTCCAGCAGGTGGTCCACTCGATGAATATGCCTGCCGGCAACAGGGGCTACCAGACCGTGTTCTGGAACATCAGCTACTTCGACCGCAACTACTTCGAGGGCGTGTTCGGCGAGTTCCGCTTCCCTGACGGGAGCGCGCCTAAGTGGGAGACCCTCGACTGGCTGCAGAGGCACTTTATGAACTGGTTCAACGAGGAGCGCACCCGCTATATCCTCACATTCCCGGTGGAGACTATGGCCCTGCTGACCGACGGCGGGGACGACTACCTGGACAAGGACTACGCCGACTTCACGGCCGAGATGTGGGCCAAGGGGCACAGCTTCTTCTGCTACATCTCCAACAGTCCTGACTCCCTGTCGAGCTGCTGCCGCCTGCGCAACAGCCTCACCGACCTCGAGGACAGGGAGGACAGCGCGCACAACCACACCACCCACCAGTATTCTATGGGTACGGCCTCCGTGGCGACCGGCTCCAAGTCCGTGATGACGGTCAATCTCAACCGTCTCATCCAGGATTCCGTGCGCCGCTATTTCCTGGAGCGCAGGGGAGTCATCCTGCCGGAGGGCAAGCCGCTCGACCCGGTGTCCAACTTCTACGACAAGGACGACCTCTACACCAATTTCATCGACAAGGACCTTACTGAGATGACGGAGCGCGTGCACAAATACCAGATAGCGTTCAACGAGATTATCAAGGACTTCCTCAAGGCAGATATGCTCGACGTCTACAAGGCCGGATTCATCGATATGCGCAAGCAGTACCTCACGGTGGGGGTCAACGGGCTGACGGAGGCCGCGGAGTTCCTCGGACTCAAGATCTCCCCCAATCCGGAGTACGGCGACTTCGTCAACAGCGTGCTTGAGACCATCAACATCGCCAACCGCAGGGACCGCACCCCGGAGGCTATGTTCAACACCGAGTTCGTCCCGGCCGAGAACCTTGCCGCCAAGAACTACAAGTGGGACAAGAAGGACGGCTATTTCGTGTCGGAGAAGCACAATCTCTACAGCTCCTATTTCTACAATCCGGAGGACGTGGAGGTGTCGGTGATAGACAAGTTCAAGCTGCACGGCGAAGACTTCGTGAAATATCTCGACGGAGGTTCGGCCCTGCATATGAATCTCGCGGAGCATCTCTCCAAGGAGCAGTACAGGCGGCTTCTGAACGTGGCGGCGCACTACGGAACCAACTACTTCACCTTCAATGTCCGCAACACGGTATGCAACGAATGTGGGTTCATCAGCAAGGACACGCTCACCAAGTGTCCGAAGTGCGGCAGCACCAACGTGGACTACCTCACGAGAGTGATAGGCTACCTCAAGAGAGTCTCCTCATTCGCCGAGCCGAGACAGGTCGAAGCCTCCAGAAGGTACTACAATCCGAAGAATGATTAAGTATCTCCCCGAACTCACGGACATAGTCCTTGAAGAAATACCGGACAGAGTGGCCCTGGCAGTCGAGATAACGAACTGCCGGGGTTCTTGTCCCGGATGCCACTCTCCCTTCCTGCGCAGGGACATAGGCGAGGAACTCACCCCGGAGGCTCTCGACAGGCTGCTGGAGGACAATTTCGGGGTGGACTGCCTGCTCTTCCTCGGCGAGGGCGACGACCCGGAAGCTCTGCTGCGGCTCGCCGCCCATATCAGGGCGGGCCGTCCCGACATCGAGCTTGCCCTCTATTCGGGCAGGACGGATGTGGAGAAGGAAGTGAAGGAAATGTTTGATTATGTCAAAATCGGTCCTTATATTGCAGAACTCGGGCCGCTGAACGAAAGGACTACCAACCAGAGGCTCTACCGCCGCGGGGAGGACA
Organism: Ruminococcus bicirculans (ex Wegman et al. 2014); assembly: GCA_963631065.1. Taxonomy (GTDB): domain Bacteria; phylum Bacteroidota; class Bacteroidia; order Bacteroidales; family UBA932; genus Cryptobacteroides. The sequence continues at coordinate 9,780 of CAVGPE010000057.1, read as the reverse complement.
TCACTTCCCGCTTCTGGAGGAAAACGGAAGACAACAACACTGATAACCGCATATTATGAACAGACTTTTAGGACTCTTTGCCGTCATCGCCGTCGCCTCGTCGTGCGGCTCGCGGATTGACAGATATGCTCTCGTGGAGCGCAACTCCCCGCATTTGGACGCAATCGACACCCTCGCCTCGCTGTCTGTGGGCAACGGGAGGTTCGCTTTCACTGCGGATGTGACCGGACTCCAGACTTTTCAGGAGCAATACTCCCTCGGAGTGCCGCTCGGCACCCAGTCCCAATGGGGCTGGCATTCGTTCGACAATCCGGACAATCTCCGCTTCGAGGAGACCCTCAAGTCTTACGACTTCGGCAGGGGACACGGGGAGCTGTATTCCTGCCAGCTGAAGGAAGGCCGGGGAAAGGCCGCTTCGGACTGGTACAGGGTCAACCCGCACCGCCTGCATCTCGGAGTGATAGGATTCGCCGGGCTGCGGACGGAGGACATTTCCGGGATAGACCAGACCCTCGATATGTGGAACGGAGTCATACGCTCCTCGTTCAAGGCCGGCGGGAAGGACGTCAAGGTTCTGACTTCCTGCGATCCGGATGCGGACAGGGTCGCCGTGTCGATAGTCTCCGGGGGACGCATCCCGGTGGACGTGCGTTTCCCGTATCCTACGGGCAGACATTCCGACGATGCCTGCGACTGGAGTCGTGACGACCTGCACAATACCGAGATTGCGGATATTTCGGACGGGGTGGCCGTCCTCAGGCATACGCTGGGATATACCGCGTATTATGTAAAACTCTGCTTTGACGGGGCTCAGCTGTCCCGGACCGGGCGCAATGCCGTCAGGCTCACCCCGGACAGGGACGAGTGGAGCTTCACCGCAGAGTTCTGCGAGATGCACCCTTCCGGAGAGAAGAGCGACGCGGCCTCGTCCAGAGCCGCTTCCGCGAAGTACTGGAACGGCTTCTGGCAGAATGGCGGCGCAGTGGATTTCAGTTCCTGCACCGACCCGAGAGCCGCCGAGCTTGAGCGCAGGGTGGTTCTCAGCCAGTATCTGCTGGCCATACAGTGCTGCGGAGACGTGCCTCCTCAGGAGACGGGGCTTACATACAACTCCTGGTTCGGGAAGCACCATATGGAGATGATATGGTGGCATCAGGCGCATTTCGCGCTCTGGGGTCACGAGGACCTGCTCGCACGCACTCTGCCGTGGTACGCCAAGGTGGAGCCTGTGGCGCGCTCGATAGCCTCCCGCCAGGGATTCAGGGGAGTACGCTGGATGAAGATGACCGACCCTTCCGGGCTTGAGGCCCCGTCCAACGTGGGCTCCTTCCTCATCTGGCAGCAGCCGCATCTGATCTATCTTGCGGAACTGCTCTACCGTGCCGCTCCGTCGCAGGAGCTTCTGGACAGCTACGGGCGTCTTGTCGACGAGACGGCGGAGTTTATGGCCGATTTCGTGAGCTATGATGCGGCTTCCGACCGCTATGTGCTCAAGGGCTGCATCGCGGCGCAGGAGACCTTGCAGGCCTCCAAGACGGTCAATCCTCCATTCGAGCTGTCCTACTGGCATTTCGGCCTCAGCACTGCGCAGCTCTGGAGGGAGCGCCGCGGACTGGAGAGGAATCCCCGGTGGGACGAGATTATTTCCAAACTCTCGCATCTGGCCTCCAGGGACGGGCTGTATCTCGCCGCGGAGAGCGAGCCGGACACATATTCCGACATCAAGATGTATTCCGACCATATGGCCGTGCTTGCGGCTATGGGCGTGCTGCCTCAGACCGCACAGATGGAGGCCGGGATTATGAAAAATACCTTCGACTGGGTATATGACAACTGGAACTGGGACAAGACCTGGGGCTGGGACTTCCCGACGACCTGTATGAACGCCGTGAGACTGGGGGAGAGCGAAAAGGCCGTCAACGCCCTGCTGATGGACAAGCGCACCAATACCTACCTGCCTAACGGACACAATTATCAGGACTCCAGACTGCGCTGCTACCTTCCGGGCAACGGAGGGCTGCTTACCGCGGTGGCGCTGATGTGCGCGGGATGGGACGGCTGCACGGAGCGGAATCCCGGCTTCCCGAAAGACGGCAGCTGGAATGTCCGCTGGGAGGGGCTCAAGCCTATGCCGTAAAGGGAAGGGTGACGTAACAACAATAAGCGAAGCTTGTGCGGGAGGGAAAAGTTTTGCAAGTACCTGCACAATGCTTATTTTACAACAAATTTTATTACTTGCGAAACTTTAGTAAGATGAAAAGGGGATTTGTTCCGGCAATGCTTATTGCCGTTTTGGTGGGCTGCTGCGCGGAGAGCCAGGCGCAGACGGCGACGAGTCTTTTCTGGCGTTCGGACAGCCTGCAGGTCAACGAGATAGTCTCCCAGCAGGCCGTGCAGTACAGCTATGTCGGGCATCACGGCCCGGCGGTGGAGAATTCGCACTGCGCCCTGCGCATCTATTTCAATGACAGCGGCTCGATAGACGTATATTCCAAGAGCGGCAAGCAGATGGAGCTTGCGAAATACCTCTGGTATCCTACCGGGAAGCAGCAGGCCGAGGAAGGGGCCGGATGCGACGAGTATCTGGTGGGCCGCACTGTCGGACTGGGCGGCATCGCTCTCTGGGACGGTGAGAAGGAAGTCAAGCTCAAGGCCACCAGGGGCCGCACCGCCCGCGTGGGACAGATCAAGGGCGGGGCTTTCGCGGAGATGATAGCCTACGGCGTGCAGTACGGTGACGGGCTCGTGGACATATCCATCCGCATCGAGATGAAGGACGACAGCCGTGTCGCCAAGGTGGTGGCGAGGGAGCTTGGCGGCAGGAAGGTGCAGTTCCTCACCGGGGTCAACTACCAGAAGGGCGAGACCGTGGAGTACGGACGCGGATATATCGCAGTCTGGGGGATACATCCGGCGGACGTGTCGCAGGACCCGTCTCCGCTCGGAGCCGGTATGTGGTTCAAGCCAAGGAAGTTCGCCGTCGTGGAGAAGACGGACGATATGGTGCGCATCATATCCAAGCCTGCGGTGGAAATCAGCACCGAGGTGGTGGCGGCTTCAATAAAGGAAGACGAACTCGGCACCGAGGCCAGGTTCGTCTCCTATATGCGCAAGAAAAAGTAGCGGGACTCTCTCCTATTTGAGATTCCTCAGCATCCAGTCGAGATGGCCCCTTTCGGTGGCTTCTGATGTCCAGTGCTCGTTTATAGGGGTGATCAGAGCTTCCTTGGGGCCTTCTATCGTGTTCCATACCGCGTAGGAGGTGGTAGGAGGGCAGGCGTAGTCGTTGTAGCCCCAGGTCATATAGACCTTGGCCGTGATGTGGCGGGCGAAATTGATTACGTCGTAGTACGCAAGCGTCTCTATGGCCTTGTCGGTGAGGATGCCGGGGATGCGGTTGAAGTGCGGGTATCCGCCGGTGCGGCCCTTCTCGCTGTAGGCCGCCATATCCACGAGCGCTGGATGGTTGGCGATGCAGAGGGTGACGCGCGGGTCGAGTCCGGCGGCTATCAGCGAGAGTCCGCCGCCCTGGCTGCCTCCCTGCACCACGACGTTCTTGCCGTCCCACTCGGGGAGCGAAGTCAGAAGGTCGATGCAGCGCACAAGGCTCAGATATACTCTTTTCATATAGTAGCGGTCGCGGTCTTCGATGCCGTTGGCGAGGTATCCGTTTCCGCTGCCGTTGAACGCGGCGCTGATTTCGGCGAAAGTCTCCGTCGGGATGCGCGGGTCGAGTCCGTGGATTTCAGTTTCGAAGCGGATGCAGCCGGCCTCCGCGAAGTATTTGTGGCGCAGCGGCTCCTTGATGGTCTTGATGCCGGCTCCCGGAGGGCAGAACACTACCGGACAGCTGCCTTTCTGCGCATTCTTCGGGTAGAAGAGGTAGCCGTATATCGACTGTGTGCGGTTGAGCATAAGCCTTATCAGATAGCAGTCGATTTTGTCGGTGCAGTATTCCTCCGCCCGCTCCTTGGTGTAGGTGAGAGGATACTCCCCGGCCTTGCGGACATTCTCCTGCCAGAACTGCATAAAGTCCTCCGGTTCGCGGGTGAACGGCTGTATCCTGTCCACGCTGAAGCCGAGCTTGATGTGGTGGCTGTATTTGACTCCGTCAACTTCCGTGCTGAGCTTCAAGTCGCGGAATCCCGGAGTCCTGCGGCTGCCCATATTGAATCTGGCCCTGCCGCCCTTGAGGGTGATGACACCGCTCCTGTCGGATTCCAGCATATCGTCGCAGATTTCGTAATTGACCGTGCAGTCGCGCGGGATGCCGTATTTGTAGAACTGTATCTCCACGGTGGCGTCCTCGCCCGTCCTGTAGAGCCAGTCTGCGTGGTCGGGCACAGTGACCCAGAGATAATCCGCCCTGTCGGGGTAGTTGCCGGCACTTGCGCAGAGAGCGAGAAGCCCGGCGAGAAGAATTGTGATTGTGCGTTTCATTATATGGTGAATGATATTTGCCTTCCGGAGTATGGCAAATTTAGTCTATTTTCAGTAAATTTGCGATTATCCGCATTGATTATGAAACACGACAGAATTCTTTTCAGACATTTCGCGGCGGCAGCCGCCGCTCTTCTGCTGCTCGGCACGGCACTCTGCGCACAGCCCCGAATCAGCAGCCAATGGGAAGGACGCAGGGTGGCTTTCCTCGGAGACTCCATCACCGACGCGCGACAGATAGGAAGCACCAACAACATCTTTTGGAACAACCTCAGGGACATCCTCGGCATCGAGCCTTATGTCTATGGCATCAGCGGCCACAGGATGAACCAGATTATAGGTCAGGGCGAGAGGCTCGAAGCGGAACACGGGCAGGCCGTGGACGCGATAATAGTATTCATCGGGACCAACGACTACAACGGCAACATCCCTCTCGGGGAATGGTACTCGTATTCCCGCGAGAAGACCGTCGATGACGGGGAGGTGGAGGTGGAGCGCCTGCACAGGGAGCCGGTATATGCCGACTCGACCTTCCGTGGCAGGGCCAACGTCACGGTGCGCTGGCTCAAGACGCACTACCCGGACAAGCAGATAATCTTCCTCACCCCGCTGCATCGCGGATACGCCAAGTTCAGCGCCCGCAACATCCAGCCGCCGGAGTCGTTCGCCAACGCCTGCGGAAGCTTCATCGACGAATATGTGCAGGCCGTGAAGGAACTCGCTAACGTATGGGCCGTGCCGGTGATAGACCTTAACAGCATCAGCGGGCTTTACCCTATGCTGGACGAGCAGGCCCCGTATTTCCGCAATCCGGAGACCGACCGCCTGCATCCCAATACTCCTGGGCAGTGGAGGATGGCGTACGCGCTCGCGTATCAGCTGCTCGGCTATCCGGCATATTTCCCGAAATATGTCTCCCTGGACTTCGTTGACGGCAGGGACGCTATGACGGCTGCGGCTCTGCTGGAGCTTGTGAAGGGCGGCGGAGTGAAGGACGGGGACATACTCCCTGTCAGGAAAGACGCTGCGGAAAAGGAGGCGGAGGCCCTGCGGAGTGCAACTGCAGAACTCGCGGAAAGGGGATTCGAACTGCTTACGGTTAAGGAACTATACGAGCAGGTGAGGGGAGTGCCGCAGCCCGCAGATGAGGGAAGAACACACAAAAACATATATTAACTTCTTATTACCGCAATGAAAAAGTTCACTACAGTCATTATGGCGCTCATCTGCCTGTCAGCCGGCGCCAAGGTCTATAATGTGCGCGATTATGGCGCAGCCGGGGACGGCGTGCATATCGACTCCCCGGCCATCAACGCCGCCATCGACGCCGCGTCCAGGGACGGGGGAGGGGTGATACTCTTCCCGGAGGGGGTTTACAGCAGCTACTCCATCCGCCTCAAGGACAACATCACGCTCCGTCTCGAGAAAGGCTCGGTCATCAAGGCGGCGAAACCCACCGCGGAGCAGGGCTATGACACAGCGGAACCCAACGAGTGGGACGCCTATCAGGATTTCGGGCACAGCCACTGGCAGAATTCCCTCATCTGGGGCATAGGCCTCAAGAACCTCAAGTTCGAGGGCGAAGGGCTGATCGACGGCACTGACGCTCTCTCCAGAGGACTCGGCAGGCAGGGGCCTGTGGCGGAAGCCAACAAGGCCGTCGCGCTCAAGAACTGCCGCAATGTCAGCTTCAAGGGCATCAGCCTGCTCCAGTGCGGACATTTCGCGCTGCTGCTCACGGGTGTGGACAATCTCGTGATAGACAGGGTGCTGGTGGACACCAACCGCGACGCTTTCGACATCGACTGCTGCGCCAATGTAAAAATAACCAACTGCATCGTCAACTCTCTCAACGACGACGGCATAGTGCTGAAGTGCTCTTATGGTCTGGGATGGCCTAAGGCCACGGAGAATGTGCTGATTGAGAACTGCAAGGTCTCCGGCTATGACCCCGGCACCGTGTATTACGGCACTTACGGCGAGACCGTCACCGCGGCTCCTGACCGCGACGGCCCTACGGGGCGCATCAAGTTCGGCACGGAGAGCAACGGCGGCTTCCGCAACGTCACCATCCGCAACTGCGAGTTCAAGCGCTGCAGGGGGCTTGCGCTGGAGACCGTGGACGGCGCTCCGCTCGAGAACATCAAGGTCAAGGGCCTCAAGATGGACGATATCTGGAATTCTCCGATATATATCCGCATCGGCGACCGTATGCGCGGCCCGAAGGACCTCCCTGCTTCATATGCCCGCAATATAGAGATATCCGACGTGACCGTCACCAACTGCGACAGCCGCTATGCTCTGCTGATAGTGGGTCTGGAGGGCAATCCGGTGGAGAACGTGACGCTGAAGAACATACATATTCAGTATAAGGGCGGACTCACCCTCGATGACGTCCGTCAGCAGCGGAATTCCAATCCTTTCTTCTTCGGACGCAACAGCGGCTACCCGGAGCCGTCCGCACACGGCATCCAGCCGGCCTGGGGACTCTCTATGCAGCACGCGCGCAACATAACCTTCGACAATGTGACGATGGAGCTTATGCAGCCCGACGAGAGGGAGAAGATTTTCCTCAAGGACGTAGAGGGCTTCGTCTGGAAGTAACAGGCGTCACAGCAGCATCAGCAACTGACCGGAGATGACGCGGAGAAACATCTCCACCGGATAGACCGTGGCGTAGGCCACGGACGGCGAGTCGTCATCTACGGTGCTGAGCGCATAGTTGAGGGCGATGGGATTGGCCATGGCGCCGCAGAGCATCCCGGTACTCTCCGCATAACCGATTCCGCAGAATTTCAACGCGACAAATCCCGTCAGCAGCACGGGAACGACGGCCAGGACTATGCTGACGGCAATCCACACCAGTCCTTCCGGCCTTAGCACGGTGGCGAAGAATCCAGGTCCGGCGCTGAGGCCGAGGCCGGCGAGATATACCGTGATGCCCAGCTGCCTAAGCATAAGATTGGCGCTGTGGGTCGTGTAGGTGGTCAGGTGAATCCTCGGCCCGAAGGCCCCCATAAGGATGCCTACGACTATGGGGCCTCCGGCGATGCCGAGCCTTATCGGGACGCTCATCCCCGGAATGGAGACGGGAAGAGAGCCGAGTATCAGTCCGAGCATCAGCCCTACGAAGATGAAGAAAAGGTTGGGATTGCGCAGCTCCTTCTCCTGATTGCCCAGCACCTCCGCCACCCTTTCTATCGCCTTCTCCTCGCCGACGATGGTGAGCTTGTCTCCTATCTGAAGCCGCAGGTCGCGTGAGGGGAGGATGTCTATGCCGGCGCGGTTGACTCTCGTGATGTTGATGCGATAGGCGTTGCGCAGGTGCAGGTCGCCGAGCTTGGCTCCGTTGATGTCGGACTTGGTGACGAAGACATGACGGGAAATCAGCATCCCGTCGAGATGGTTCCAGTCGATGTCCTTCTGGTTCCAGTCTTTCACCACCTTCTCGCCGAAGAGCTGTTCCGCCGCTCCGACCTCTGTCTCCCGCGTCAGGACGAGGATATGCTCACCTTCTTCGAGTACCGTGTCCCCGTCGGGGATGATGACCTGTCCCCGGCTGCTGTCCGTGACGTCGAATTTCCACACGCGGGACACCACCAGACGGATGCGGGAGGCCTTCATTATCTCCCGGAGGGATTTTCCGAACACGGCGGGGTTGCTTACTCGGAACTCCGTCACGAATGCCGGTTTGTCGTGGTCTTCTTTCGGGCGGTCATTCCTGCGGAAGAGGGTCTTGAGCAGCGCTACGCACAGTATCACGCCTATGACCCCGAAAGGGTAGCCTACGGCGCAGGCCGTGGCCATCTCGTTGGAGATTTCCGCGGAGCCGGGCTCCAGCTGGAGCAGGGTCTGCTGGGCCGCTCCGAGCATAGGGGTGTTGGTGGCCGCGCCGGTGAGCAGGCCCGTCGCCACCGGGAGGGAAAGGCCGCAGAGGCGGCTCGCCGCGAGCGTCATAAGCGTGCCGCCGAGAAGCACCGCGAAGGCGAGTATATTGAGTTTGATGCCGCCCTTTTTCAGCGATGGGAAGAAGCTCGGCCCGACCTGCAGTCCGAGCGTATAGACAAACAGGACGAGTCCGAAGTTCTGCGCCAGAGCGAGCATCTTGGGGTCGATGGCGAGGCCGAAGTGTCCGGCCAGGATGCCGGCGAAGAAGACGAAGGTCACGCCGAGGCTGATACCTTTGAATTTCAGCTTGTTGCACAGCAGCCCGACGGCGCATATAAGTGATAGGACGAGTATCGCCTGCGTGCAGGACTGATCTGTGAATATTTCCGTTAGCCAGTTCATAGTTGTACCGTATCTATGTCGTGTGTCCCGGAGATGCCGTCTCCCGGCTTCCGGAGCGGCAAAAATAGTGATTTTTTATGAGTGCGCTTTTATGGGAATGTTGTACCTTTGTACGCTCAAAACCAAGATAGATATGAAGAGATTTTCAGTTATCCTTACTCTGTTCGCCGGATTTGCAATTTCGGTGTCGGCTCAGGACATTATCACTACCAAGGACGGCACGGATATTAAGGCGAAGATTCTTGAAGTGACGATCAATGAGGTCAAGTACAAGAAATTCAATAATCTTGAAGGCCCGACTTTCACTATGTTGAAGTCCGAGATTCTCATCGTCCGCTATCAGAACGGGGAGAATGAGGTCTTCAAGGAAAGCAGGGGATCCGCTGCGGCCTTTAATACCGACAAGGAAGTGTATCCGGGTATGCGCTACAGGGATTACAAGGACTTCTACAACACTTCCGAATATGTGTCGCGTCCGGGCGATCCGTACACTCCTTTCTGGATTGGGTTCGGAGATTTCTTCATCCCGGGTCTCGGCAACGCAATCACCGGTGAGTGGGGACGTGCGGCCGGCTTCTTCTTCGGGAATCTCGCTCTCGGCATGCTCGCTCTCTCGCAGGTGGATTATGACTATTATTATGGGGATTATGAATATGGCAGCCTGTATTGGGTGATTATGGCGGCAAGGCTCGGATTGAACATAGCGAGCATCTGCGATGCCGTCCACGTGGCGAAGGCCAAGAATATGTACAATCAGGACCTCCGCGCACAGCACGCGTCACTCGACTTCAGGATTGAGCCGTATCTTGCATATACCCCGACGGGACTGCCTGGCAATTCCCTGACGCCTGCGGCGGGTCTCTCGCTCAAGTTGAGCTTCTGAGTCGGAAGCCGTTTTTAACGAGGAGGGTGGCCAAATGGGGTCATCCTCTTCTTTTTTTGCAGAGTTGTGCAGCGGTCTGCAGTTGCCTCTGAGAGGACTCCGCTCACTTTGTTCGCTCCGGCCCCTCCCATCGTCATCTGCGTCATCGCTGCGCGATAACTTGCTGC
>CAVGPE010000056.1:0-7925 GCA_963631065.1 Ruminococcus bicirculans (ex Wegman et al. 2014) | reverse complement strand
ACAATATACAGGTCAATCCGTACCCGATTTTTGCGGGTCATCTCGTGATAGTCAGGGACGCGCATCTGCCCCAGGCGATCTGGCACCATTTCCCGGATATGCTTGACTTCGCCGTGAAATATCCCGACTATACCGTCTTCTACAACGGGCCGGGCAGCGGGGCGTCCGCTCCGGACCATCTCCATTTCCAGGCTGTGCCGAGGCGCAATCTGCCCCTTGAACGGGCTGTCGACATATTTCTGGACGCTCCGGGAGAGGCGCTCGCGTCGGTCAAGGATGCCACTCTGTACCGCTATCGGGGATTTACGGAAGGGGTGTTCGCGCTAAAGGCCACGACCTCCAAGTCGCTTGCCAAACTCTTCTACAGGCTGCTTGACTGCTCCGACAGGCCCGAAGGGGAAATCGAGCCGAAGTTCAATCTCTTCGCCTGGTTCAAGGACGGGGAATACCGCACTTTCGTGACGATGCGCGCGGCCAAGCGCTCGCATCATTTCTCCGCCGAGGGGGAAGACCGTCTGACCATAAGTCCGGGGGCCGCCGATATGGCCGGATTCTTCGTGGCTCCGTTCCGCGAGGATTTCGACAAAGTGAGCGCCGCGCAGCTTGAGGAAATGCTCTCCGAGGTCAGCATCTCCCGCCACGAGAGGGAGATGATAGAATGGAGGCTGACACGGACCCAGCCGAAGATATCGGTGGGGATTCTTTCCGCGAAGGAAATCACTTTCGAGATAATCTCCGACGGCGCCGGGCCGCAGAAGGTGAGCTGGAAAGACGGACGCATCGTATATAACGGAATGCTCTACGATGAGCTGTACTTCGACTCCATCACCCGTTCCACCCTCTTTGCCGAGGCTTCGTTCATCCTGCACGATGTCGTGATAGGGATAGATTTCCACTGGCAGCAGAAGCGCACGCTGAAGTTTGCCGGAGGCCTGAAGTTCATTGTCGAGGGAGACCTCATCACCGCCGTCAACTGCGTGGGGATGGAAAATTATCTTCTGAGCGTCATCTCTTCGGAGATGAAGTCTTCCGCCTCTTTGGAACTGCTGAAGGCCCACGCGGTCATCTCCCGGAGCTGGCTGTGCGCGAGAGTCCGCGAGCGTCAGAGCAGCGTCGGAGCCCCGCACGAGGCCTTCGACGTATGTGCGGATGACCATTGCCAGCGTTATCAGGGACTCACGATGGCTGTCGGGGACAATGTGCGCAAGGCGATAGACGAGACCTGGGGGCAGGTTCTCAAATATGACGGGGAGCTCTGCGACACCCGTTACTCCAAATGCTGTGGCGGCAGGACGGAACTCTACAGCAGCTGCTGGGAAGACAGGGATTACCCTTATCTCCAGAGCGTGGAAGACCCTTTCTGCGACTGCGAGAATTCGGAAATCCTCTCGCAGGTGCTGAATGACTACGATATGCGGACTCCTGATTTCCACGACTGGACTGTGCGCTACAGCAGAGAAGGCCTCTCGGAACTCGTCCGCCGCAGGACGGGAAGGGATTTCGGGGAGATAATCTCTCTCGAACCGCTTGAGAGGGGGCCGTCGGGGCGCATCAAATATCTCAGGATAAACGGGACGAAACTCAGCATGACCATAGGCAAAGAACTGGCGATACGCCGCGCCCTCAGCGAGACGCATCTCAAGAGCTCCGCATTCGAGATTGACACGGAGGAGGACGGGTTCACGCTCAGAGGCCGCGGCTGGGGACACGGAGTGGGCCTCTGCCAGATTGGTGCGGCGGTGATGGCCTCCAGGGGATACGATTACAGACAGATACTTGCACATTACTATGTCGGAGCCGAAATCGGATAGAAGAAGCCCATGGGCCTGGGTGCCTACGCTTTATTTTGCGGAGGGGATACCTTATTTCGTGGTGAACGTCATCTCGGTCACTATGTTCAAGCGGCTCGGGATGTCCAACGGCGATCTGGCCATGTACACCTCGCTGCTTTACCTTCCCTGGGTGATTAAGCCGCTATGGAGTCCGTTCGTGGACGTGATACGCACCAAGCGCTGGTGGATACTCGCTATGCAGTTCCTGATGACTGCGGGATTCGCCGCGCTCGCGCTCTCGGTCCGCCCCGACGCATTCGGGCTGTCGATAGTATGCTTTTATATCGTGGCTTTTGCCTCCGCCACCCACGACATAGCGGCGGACGGGTTCTATATGATTGCCCTGGACGAGCGCAGACAGTCGCTTTTCGTCGGTATCAGAAGCACTTTCTACCGCATCGCCTCGGTCTTCGGGCAGGGAATCATAGTGGTGATGGCGGGGATACTCGAGGAGAGGCTCGGAAATATTCCCCGTGCCTGGGCTTTGACCATCGGGGCATCCTCCGTTCTTTTCGCCGTCCTGACGCTCTGGCATTGCTTTTCTCTGCCGCGGGCTGAGAGAGGGATGGCGGAAGCTGCGGACAGGCCGGACACCGCCGCAAGGATATTCCGGGATTTTTCCAGGGCCTGGGTCAGCTTCTTCCGTAAGGACGGAGTGTGGATTGCCATCTTGTTTATGCTGCTCTACAGGCTTCCGGAGGCGCTTTCCGTCAAGATGCTCACTCCGTTCCTGCTGGATTCCCGCCCCGACGGAGGATTGGGACTCAGCACAGCCCAGTCCGGACTGGTCTATGGTACCGTGGGGGTGATCGCCCTTACCGCAGGCGGGATTATCGGAGGGGTGTTCGCGGCTTCGCACGGACTCAGAAAGTCCCTGTGGCCTATGTCGCTGTCTCTCGCCCTGCCTTGTGCAGTATATCTCTATATGGCTCTCGCGCAACCTGCCGGGCTGTGGGTGATATATCTCTGCGTGGCTTTTGACCAGTTCGGCTACGGATTCGGCTTCACGGCCTATCTGCTCTATATGATGCGCTTCTCCGAAGGGGAGTTCAAGACCTCCCATTACGCGATATGCACGGCTTTTATGGCCCTTTCGATGATGTTGCCGGGACTCTTCGCCGGGTGGATGCAGGAGGCTGTCGGCTATGTAGGATTCTTCACAATCGTAATGATATGTTGTCTCGCCACAGTATTCGTAACATCCTTTGCGCGTCGGCGCTGCTGACCGCCGTCTGCGCGTCGGCTTCAGTCAAGCCGGGCATAGAAGTCCTTCGCGACAGGGGTTTCGCAGGCCTTGCCGGGAAGAGGGTCGCTCTGGTCACGAACCCTTCGGGTGTCGACAGGGAACTCCGTTCCACCATAGATATTCTCTATGAAGCCCCGGATGTGAATCTGACGGCTCTCTTCGCGCCGGAACACGGGGTGAGGGGGGATGTCTATGCGGGAGGCAGGGTCGAGTCCGGAATTGACGGACGCACAGGACTGCCCGTACATTCTCTCTACGGAGCCACCCGCGAACCGACGCCGGAGATGCTCAAGGGACTGGACATAGTGATTTATGACATCCAGGACGTGGGCAGCCGCTCCTATACTTTCATCTCGACTCTCGGACTGGTGATGAGGGCCTGTGCCGCCGCGGATATTCCGGTGATGGTGCTTGACCGTCCCAACCCGCTCGGCGGACTCAAGGTGGAGGGGCCGCTTGTGGAGTCCGGGTTCAATTCGTTCATCAGCCAGTACCGTATCCCTTACGTATATGGTCTGACGGTGGGGGAACTCGCGATGCTCATCAACGAAGAAGGACTCAACTGCGGGCAGGACGGGAAGGGGGAGGCTCTCAGGTGCAGCCTGATAGTGGTCCCGATGGAAGGCTGGAGACGGGATATGCTCTTTACGGACACCGGCCTGCCGTGGGTGCTGCCGTCTCCCAACATACCCTATCCCCAGAGCGCGGTCGGCTATCCGTCGGCCGGACTGGTGGGGGAGATGTACAACTACCTCAACATCGGCATAGGCTACACCCTGCCTTTCGCGACCTTTGCGGAAGAATGGATAGACGCCGACCGGCTCAAGGAGACGCTTGACGGCTACGGTGTCCCGGGAGTGGCGTGGCGTACGATACACTACAAGCCCACCTCCGGCAGGCTGGCGGGGAAGCTGCTCCACGGGGTTCAGTACTATTATACCGACTACAGCAAGGCCACGATAACCCTGACGCAGTTCTACGTGATGCAGGCCGTGTGGGAACTGTACGGGAAAAATCCGTTCACCATATCACCGGAGCGCGTACCGACCTTCAACAAGGTGTGCGGGACCGACTATGTCAGCAACACTTTCGGACAGACGATGAGGGTGGAGGACATAGAGGAGTTCTGGTCCGCCGGAGTGGAGGAGTTCAGGAAACTTTCGGCGAAATACTATCTATACTGAAATCAGTCTGAATGCCGCTTCGAGCGCGTCCGGGACTCCGGAAGAGAGCAGCGTCACTCCGGGCGCGGCATCAGCGGATGCGATGCCGCGCTCTCTGAGTACTTCGTCCAGATGTCTTGCCACTGCGGGGGCCGGGTCTATGAATCTGACCTCCGGTCCGGCGACTTTCTTCAGGGTCTCCAGCAGGAAGGGGTAATGCGTGCAGCCCAGCACGATTGTGTCCGCGCCCTCATCCAGCAGCGGCCTGAGGCTGTCCGCGACCACCTTTTCCGCGTGCGGGCCGGTCAGTTCTCCGCTTTCGACCAGTTCCACGAAGCCTTTGCCGACCCTCTCGACGATTCTGACATCGTCTTCGAACCTGCCCTTGGTGTGGAGATATTTCGAACCTTTGAGAGTCCCCGCCGTGGCCAGCACGCCTATCACTCCGCTTCCGGTGGAGAGTGCGGCCGGCTTCACCGCGGGTTCCATCCCTATGAACGGTATCCCGTATTCGGAGCGTAGCGTCTGGATGGCCGCCGCCGTCGCCGTATTGCAGGCTATGACCATCGCCTCGACCCCTTTGGAGAGCATCAGCCGCGTGATGCTGCGGCAGCGGTCCCGGATGAATTCCGGACTCTTCTCCCCATAGGGGCACCAGGCGTTGTCGGCGAAATAGATATATCTTCCGCCCGGAAGAAGTTTCAGTATCTCCTTCAGGACGGACAGCCCTCCGACTCCGGAGTCCATTATGCCGACTGCAGCCACGGGGCAAAGATTATAATCCCAGCGTCTTGAAGAAATCGTTGCCCTTGTCGTCGACAAGTATGAATGCAGGGAAGTTCTCCACGCGTATCTTCCATACCGCCTCCATTCCGAGTTCCGGATATTCCACGCACTCGATGGACTTGATATTGTTCTGCGCGAGTACCGCCGCAGGCCCTCCTATGGAACCCAGATAGAAGCCTCCGTGCTTCTTGCAGGCATCGGTGACGGCCTTGCTGCGATTGCCCTTGGCAAGCATCACCATAGATCCTCCGTTGTCCTGGAATTCATCCACATACGGGTCCATTCTCCCCGCCGTTGTAGGTCCGAGCGAGCCGCAAGGCATTCCCGCCGGAGTCTTGGCAGGCCCCGCATAATATACCGGATGATCCTTGAAATACTGAGGCATCCCCTCTCCCGCGTCGAGTCGCGCCTTAATCTTGGCGTGAGCGATGTCGCGGGCCACTATGATGGTGCCGTTGAGGCTCAGTCGGGTGCTGACAGGATATTTCGTGAGCTGGGCGAGTATCTCCGGCATAGGACGGTCAAGGTCCACCTTCACGGCCTCTCCCTCGCCCGCATTGCGCAGCTCCTCAGGGATGAGTTCGTACGGCTTGTCGTCAAGTTTCTCAATCCAGACGCCGTCGGAGTTGATTTTCGCTCTGATGTTGCGGTCTGCGGAGCAGCTGACTCCAAGTCCTATAGGGCAGCTCGCCCCGTGACGCGGGAGTCTCACCACCCTGATGTCGTGCGCGAAATATTTGCCGCCGAACTGGGCTCCGAGACCGATTTTGCGGGTCTCTTCGAGAAGCTGCCGCTCAAGTTCCACATCGCGGAACGCCCTTCCGGTCTCGTCTCCGCTGACAGGGAGAGAATCGTAATAGTGGGTGGAGGCCAGCTTGACGGTGAGCAGGTTCTTCTCCGCGGAAGTGCCTCCGACCACGATGGCTATATGGTAAGGAGGGCAGGCCGCAGTCCCGAGAGTCTTCATCTTCTCCACAAGGAAAGGCACGAGCGTGCCGGGATTCTGGATGCGGGCCTTGGTCTCCTGATAGAGGTAGGTCTTGTTGGCCGAGCCGCCGCCCTTGGTGACGCAGAGGAAACGGTACTCGTCCCCTTCGCAGGCCTCGATGTCTATCTGTGCGGGAAGATTGCACTTGGTGTTGACTTCGTTGTACATATCCAGAGGAGCGTTCTGGGAATATCTCAGATTCTCCTCCGTGTAGGTCTTGAACACTCCCAGGCTCAGGGCCTCCTCATCGCAGATGCCCGTCCACACCTGCTGTCCCTTCTCGCCGTGGATGATGGCGGTGCCGGTGTCCTGACAGAGAGGAAGTTTGCCCTTGCAGGCGATTTCGGCATTGCGCAGGAAGGTCAGCGCCACATATCTGTCATTGTCCGAAGCCTCCGGATCGTGGAGAATCTTCGCCACCTGCTCATTGTGTGAGCGGCGCAGCATGAAGCTCACATCCCGGAAAGCCGTATTGGACATCAGGGTCAGGGCCTCCCCGGAAATCTTGAGAATCCTGTGACCCTCGAAATCGGATACGCCCACATACTTCTCCGAACCGGGGATACGGTAATATTCAGTCTTGTCCCCGCCAAGCTGAAACATCGGAGCATACTTGAATTCAGTCATATTGTCAGTATCTATTTGTAATTCTTTAAAGATCTCTCAGTTCTGCATAAGGAAAACCTTCATAAACTCGTTGAGGTCACCGTCCAGCACACCCTGCGTGTCAGCCGTCTCATAGCCGGTGCGCAGGTCTTTGACCATCTTGTAGGGATGCAGCACATACGAGCGTATCTGCGAGCCCCATTCTATCTTCTTCTTCTGCCCTTCAAGCTCGGCCTGCTTCTCCTGACGCTTCTTGAGTTCGATGTCGTAGAGCCGCGACTTCAGGATGCGGAGGGCGTTCTGGCGGTTGTCCTGCTGGCTGCGGGTCTCGGTGTTCTCGACCGTTATGCCCGTCGGGATGTGCCGCACGCGCACACCGGTCTCCACCTTGTTGACATTCTGCCCGCCGTGGCCGCCGGAGCGGAAGGTATCCCATTCTATGTCGGACGGATTGATTTCTATATTGATGCTGTCGTCCACCAGAGGATATACAAAGACGGAGCTGAATGTGGTCTGGCGCTTGCCCTGGGAGTTGAAGGGGGAGATGCGCACCAGACGGTGCACCCCGGACTCGGCCTTGAGGTAGCCGTAGGCGTAGTCCCCCTCGAACTGGACGGTCGCCGACTTGATGCCGGTCTCGTCGCCTTCAAGCTCTTCGGTGACGGTCATCCTGTAGCCGTTGCGCTCGCCCCAGCGCATATACATACGCATCAGCATTGCGCTCCAGTCGTTGGCCTCCGTGCCGCCGGCCCCGGAATTGATGGTCAGCACCGCACCGAGGGCGTCCCCCTCCTCTCCGAGCATATTGCGCATCTCAAGGTCTTCCACAAGCCCCTTGGCGTGAGCGAAGGCGCTGTCCGTCTCCGCACTTTCAGGATCCAGTTCCAGCAGTACTTCGAGGTCTTCCACAGCTGAATGCGCGGCGTCGAATCCGTTCACCCAGGACTTCACTCCGCTGACCTCTTTGAGGAACGCCTCCGCCTTCTTGGGGTCGTTCCAGAAATCAGGAGCCTGACTCTGCGTTTCTTTCTCCTCAAGTTCACGGCGTTTGGAATCTATGTCTATGCAGCGCCCCAGCGTATCGACTCTGGCCTGCAAATCCTTTATCTGCTCCTGTGTTATCATATTCCGGCAAATTTAAACATTTCGGGATTCTAAAAAAAGAGCTTCGAAGCCATCATACAAACAAAAGCGACACAGGAGACATCCCCTATGTCGCTTTGTGCGGGTGAAGGGACTCGAACCCATACGCACGAGGCACCAGATCCTAAGTCTGGCTTGGCTACCAATTACAACACACCCGC
>CAVGPE010000055.1:37148-53026 GCA_963631065.1 Ruminococcus bicirculans (ex Wegman et al. 2014) | reverse complement strand
AGGCGGGGGAGTGTCCGCCAACAGCGCCCTGCGCTCCCGCATAGAAGAGGAGGGGAAGCGCCGCGGCTGGAACACCTATCTCCCGGAATTCCGCTTCACCACCGACAACGCCGCGATGATCGCGGTGGCCGGATATTATCATTATCTCGCCGGCGAGCGCACCTCTCTGGATGTCGCTCCGGTGTCACGAGCCTCTGGATTTGAGCAATGAAGGAATTTGAAATAGTCTGCCCGCTCACCCGCGAGCCGAGGCTGAGGGAAATAGAGGCCAAGGCGGGCGGCCTGCAATGGGTGCTGAAAAAGCGCTCTATAGACGCCCGCAAGGAGCCTGTCTGGCGCTACCGCTACGAGGCTTATGCCCCGGAGGACAACTACATCCCCTATACGCCGCCGGAGTTCCCCGACGACGTGCGCGGGGGCGAGACGGTCACCGTGGTCGGTTCCGGGCCTGCCGGGATGTTCGCCGCGCTGAAACTCATCTCGCTGGGACTAAGGCCTATAGTGCTGGAGCGGGGCAAAGATGTGCACAGCCGCAAGGCGGATATGGCGCGACTCTCCCGCGAGGGGGTCGTGGATCCTGATTCCAACTACTGCTACGGCGAGGGCGGAGCCGGGGCCTTCTCCGACGGCAAGCTCTACACCAGATCCTCCAAGCGCGGCGACATAAGGGAGGTGCTTCATCTGCTGGTGAAGTTCGGCGCAAGCCGGGACATACTCATCGACGCGCATCCGCACATAGGCTCCGACAGGCTTCCCGCGATAGTCGAGAACATACGCAGATTCATCACGGAAAGGGGCGGGGAATACCGCTTCGGCTCGCGCGTGACTTCCGTCCGGCGGCTGGAGGACGGAAGTATGGAGACCCTTACGGCAGGAGGCGAAGTATATCGCTCCGCCAGGGTGATACTCGCCACAGGCCATTCGGCCAGAGATGTTTACGAGATGCTCTATGCCGGAGGGGGGACTCTCGAAGCAAAGGGATTCGCGCTCGGGGTGCGGGTCGAGCATCCGCAGGAAAAGATAAACTGGTGCCAGTACCACGGGCAGTGGAAGCCGGGGGTGCCCGCCGCCGAATATTCTTTCGTGGAACAGGTGGACGGAAGGGGAGTGTTCTCGTTCTGTATGTGTCCCGGAGGAATACTTGTACCGTCCTCGACCGAAGCGGGTACGGTGGTTCTCAACGGGATGTCGAACTCCGCCCGGAGCGGGAAGTTCGCCAATGCCGGAGTGGTGGTGCAGATTGAACCGGAGGATGTGCCGGGCGAGGGGCCGTTCAGACTTATGGATTTCCAGCACGGGGTGGAGAAGGATATGTATGAATACGCTTCCCGTCAGGGTGCAGACAATCCTATGGCCGCTCCGGCGCAGAGGATGGAGGACTTCTGCCTCGGCAAGATTTCCAAGACTATGCCTCCGACAAGCTACCATCCGGGCGTGGTGAGCGCTCCGCTGCACTCTCTGCTGCCGCCGCTTGTCGCCGACAGGCTGCGCAAGGCTTTCCCGAGGGTGAAGATGCGCAACTATTTCACCAATGCGGCCCTTCTGCTGGGCGTGGAGTCGCGCACTTCGTCACCGGTAAGGATACCGCGCAATCCGGACACCCTCGAATATGTCTCGATGCGGGGACTCTATCCCTGCGGGGAAGGGGCCGGATATGCCGGCGGGATAGTTTCCAGCGCGATGGACGGCATCAACTCCGCCGTCGCCCTCGCATCTTCGCTCAGATGACTCCGCTCCCGAGCATCTCCCCGTCCGCGGCATACCACACCGCGAACTGCCCCGGAGTGATACTGCGCTGGGGAGAGTCGAAGAGGATGAAAAGTCCGTTCTCCCGCATCATCAGGGTCGCGTTCTGAAGGGGCTGACGATAGCGTATCCGGACTCTGTAGCGGCGGTCTTCCCCGATATGCATAGCCTCCGTGGGGCGTATCCATCGGATTTCTTCCGGAGCTATCCTCAGACAGCTGCGCATCAGGCCCTTGTGGTTCTCGCCCTCGCCCACATAGATGATGTTGCGGGCGATGTCCGTTGATATCACGAAGAGGGGCTTCGCGTGGCCTCCTATCGAGAGTCCGCGGCGCTGCCCTATTGTGTAGAACTGCGCCCCTTCGTGTCTTCCGATTATCGCACCGTAGGGGTTGGCCCTGTATCGCGTCTTCTTTGTGTGATGTCTGCCGGAGCGGTAGGTCTCGGTCTCGAAGACGATGTCGCCGTAGTCGATTGGGACTTTGCGAGCAGTTCGCAGTCGCGCTTATATTTTTTTGAATCAGCATAATAGGCATCGAACACCTCGACCACATCCCCTTCCTTTGAGGCGAGTTTCTGCTGCAGGAATACCGGCAGATCCACCTTCCCGACGAAGCAGATGCCCTGGGAGTCCTTCTTGTCGGCCGAGGGCAGGTCGGCCTCCCGTGCGAGCCTGCGCACCTCGGGCTTGCAGAGGTCTCCTATGGGGAAGAGCGCCCTGGAGAGCTGCTCCTGGCTGAGCTGACAGAGAAAATAGCTCTGGTCCTTGTTCGGGTCCGCGCCTTCCAGGATGCGGCAGGTGCCGTCCGGGAGGGTTTCCTTGCGGCAGTAGTGTCCCGTCGCCACCATATCCGCGCCGAGCCTTTCCGCAGCCTTGAGGAACGCGTCGAACTTGATTTCACGGTTGCACAGCACGTCCGGATTCGGAGTGCGTCCGCGGGCGTATTCGTCGAACATATAGTCCACCACCCGCTTGCGGTACTCTTCGCTCAAGTCCACGAAATAGAACGGTATCCCGATTTTCCGCGCCACCATCTCCGCCACGAACCTGTCCTCCTCCCACTCGCAGTCCCCGTGCAGCGTGCCTTCGGTATCGTGCCAGTTCTGCATAAACATCGCGAACACGTCACAGCCCTGCCGCTTGAGCAGCAGCGCGGCGACGCTCGAATCCACGCCTCCGGAGAGTCCTACGCAAATTTTCATCTCTAAAGAAACAAATTTCCGCAAAAATAGGGCATAAATCCGCCACAATCAAGACATTTATTTTAAAATGCCTATATTTGAGAGATTTAAGCACCATAGTTTATGTTGACCAGACAACTTGACATCAGATACTATGAATATTCCTCCCTCGGGGAACTATCTGCGGAAGACCGTGAACTCGCCTGCGAGGCGATTGCGGCCATGGGCGGAGCCTATGCCCCGTATTCCCATTTCCATGTGGGTGCGGCGGTGCGTATGTCCAACGGACAGATAGTCCGGGGGGCCAATCAGGAGAACGCCGCCTTTCCCTCCGGGCTCTGCGCCGAGCGCACCGCCATGTTCGCCGCAAGCGCCCGCTATCCCGACAAAGATATGCTCAGCATCGCTCTGGCCGGCGGAGTCCACGGCAGGCTCGGGGAGAACCCCGCCACGCCCTGCGGCGCGTGCCGTCAGGTGATGGCCCAGTACCAGGCCAAATCCGGCAAGCCCATGTCCGTGATTATGGTCGCCGACGGGAAGATTTGGAAATTCGACCGCGTGGACGACATCCTCCCGCTGATATTCAACAGTATATGATATCAGTCGGCCGAGCCTCCGGCCGCTTCCTTCACGGGAGCGAGAGCCTGATATTTTCTTGTGCAGAAGGCCTGGACGAGATAGATGATGGCGAAGCCCACGCCGATGGCATAGGGAGCGGTCAGGCCTCCAATCAGCTTTGAGAGCGGAGAGACGATAAGTGGGGAGGTGAACTGCCCCAGATACATCGCCGCAGAGAGCAGCGGCATCACTGTAGTGGCCGCGTCCTTGCCGCCCTTTATCGCGGCTATGGTGTTGAGGTATGGCATTCCTATGCCGTTCGCGAGTCCCGCGAACACCGATCCGGCGATCAGCAGGGGAGTGGACACTCCGAGAGCATAGCAGCCGTAGCCGAGGATGAATGTCAGCGGAGCCAGGTATTTCATATGCCGGCTCATATGGGCCATCATACTTCCGAACACAAGGCCGATGACGGCGGCGACAACATCAAGCCCCACCATAATCAGCGTGATGCCGTTTACCGTCAGCGAGGCGTTGGCACCGGCGCTTATGGCGAAATTGGTCGGGATAATAAAGAACAGCAGCATCTGAAGGTACATCCCCACGACTGACGGAGCGAAGCGCATAAGCGAAGCGGCGGGTCTGCCCGGCTTCTTGCGTGCCTTGGTGACTCCGGTCTCGCTCTCGTAGAAGTCCGGCGAATTCTTAAGCGTCCGCTCTCCGGTCTCGAGTCTTTCATTGGGCAGGAACAGGGCGACCAGCACAATCGCAAAGATGCCGAGCAGATACACCAGGAACGCGCAGTTCCAGCTTATGTTCGCGAGCAGACCGCTCAGCAGCGTGGCGATGACCCCTCCGGTCTGGCTCATAAATGCGGCGAGGCCCATCATCCTTGCCTGTTCTTCCGGAGGGAAGTAGTAGGCGAGCAGCCCTGTCGAGAGCGGCATTACCATACCCACGCTCACTCCCAGCAGCGCGCGCATCGCCAGCACCGTCCCGATGCCGTCAACGAAATAGACACCGGATCCGGCCACTATATATATCGCGAGTCCTGTCAGCGCCAGAGTGCGTGTCTTGAACAGCCGGCAGAGCGGCGCGAAGAAAAAGTTTGTGACAACGATCGTCAGTGCCGGCATGCTGACTATCAGCTGCACGAGCATAGCGCTTTTGTCGGCGAAGTGCTCCTGGACTATGCCCAATGCGGGGGCGACGGCCGCACCGGCCATTACCGTGAGAAGGGAGATTGAAAGGATGGTGAAACTAAGCTTCCTTTTCTGTGACTGATTCATACTTAATTTGTTTGTGACATATGGAGTTTACAGCTCTGCCAGGCTGCTACATCTACAGTCACCTGCTTTTCGTATGGATCTGAGGCCGCTTTCGACTTTGCGGACGCAAAGGTACAAAAAAGTTTTTTAAGCAGTCCCGGTCTTCTTCCACCCGTGCCATCTTCTTCAGCAGACTCCGGACAGAGAGAAAACGATGGCTTCAAGGTGTTCCGGGTGTTTCAAGAGGCCTTCCGGAACAGCGTATTCAGGTCAAGGACGAAGAAATCTTCGAGTGGAAGACCTTCCGGGCCGACTATGAATGCGGCGGCAAGCCTGTCGGAGAACAAACTGTCTTGCCGCGTGTTTGCAGATGAACGGAATATTGTCTATCTTTGCATCGGGAAAGTCGTACACGACCAGCTCCCTCTCAATCCTCCAGGGCCGGAAGGCAGCAAAGGCAGGAGGTCGTAGCGGTGCGATGTGCTAAGCTTTCCCTTTTTTATGTCCTTTCCGAAATTTCGCAAAAATCATTTCAAAACAACTTCTTATGCAGAGAACCGTTCCCCCTTTCCTTCTGGCCCTTGCCGCTGCGGCGCTGTGTTCCTGCGGCGGAAATCAGTCCGCCAAATCGGGCTATCCCATTGAGCCTGTCCCGTTTACGGAAGTCAAAGTCGATGACGCGTTCTGGGGTCAGAGGCTCCGGGCGAGCCGTGAGGTCACGATTCCTCTCGCGTTCAGCAAATGTGAGCAGACCGGTCGCTACGACAACTTCGTCCGCGCCGTGCATCCCGACTCCACCTATAAGGTAGAGGGATTTTCGTTCGACGACACCGACGTCTACAAGACCATCGAGGGGGCGAGCTACATACTCCAGACCTATCCGGACGAGAAGCTCGAAGCATATATCGACAGCGTGCTGGTACTTGTCGCCGCCGCGCAGGAGCCGGACGGCTACCTCAATACGGCGCGTCAGATGAATCCGTGGCATCCGCATCCGTGGGTCGGAGGGGAGAGATGGTCGGAGGTGGAGAATCTGAGCCACGAATTTTACAATCTCGGACATATGATAGAGGGTGCGGTGGCACATTACAGGGCCACAGGCAAACGCAATTTCCTCGACATCGCCATCCGCTACGCCGACTGCGTCTGCCGGGAGATAGGTGACGGAGAGGGGCAGGTCGCACGTGTGCCGGGGCATCAGATTGCCGAGATGGCGCTCGCGAAACTCTACCTTGTGACGGGAGACCGAAAATACCTCGACCAGGCCAAGTATTTCCTCGACAAGCGCGGATATACAGCGGTGCGCAGCGAATATAATCAGTCGCATCTCCCGGTTCTGGAACAGGATGAGGCCGTGGGGCATGCGGTGAGGGCGGAATATATGTATTCCGGAATCGCCGACGTGGCGGCCCTCACGGGGGACAGCGGATATATTGAGGCGATCGACAGAATCTGGGACAACATAGTCTCCAGGAAACTCTACATCACCGGGGGCGTCGGCGCCAGATATCGGGGCGAAGCTTTCGGCGACAACTATGAACTCCCCAACCTTACGTCCTACTGCGAGACCTGCGCCGCCATAGGCAATGTCTATACTGCGCACAGGATGTTCCTCCTGCACGGGGACGCGCAATATTACGACGTGCTCGAGAGGACGCTCTACAACGGGGTACTGTCCGGGGTCTCTCTTGACGGAGGGGCGTTCTTCTATCCCAATCCGCTGGAGTCCGACGGCTCCCATCAGAGACAGCCGTGGTTCGGCTGCGCCTGCTGCCCGTCCAACATCTGCCGCTTCATCCCTTCCGTACCGGGCTATGTCTATGCTTCGGAAGGCCGCAATCTCTATGTCAACCTCTACATGTCAAACGTCATGACGCACGATATCGGAGGCCGGACGGTGGAGCTTTCGCAGGAGACGGATTATCCCTGGTCCGGAGACGTTGCTCTGAACATGCTGCGAAGCGATGCGGGCAAATTCACCCTCAGGCTGCGCATCCCCCTCTGGGCGCGCGGGGAGGTTGTGCCCGGAGATCTCTACAGCTTTGCGGACGAAAAGCCTTCGCGCTGGAGCGTGAGCGTCAACGGGGAGGAGGTGAGCGGTGAGCTTGAGGACGGATATTTCTGCATTCAGCGCAAGTGGAAGAAGGGTGACAAGGTCGAGCTGCATCTTGGGATGGAGCCGCGTTTCGTCAGGGCGAACGAGGCCGTGGAGGCCGACAGAGGCCGTCTCGCCGTAGAGAGGGGTCCTCTCGTGTATTGCGCGGAGTGGCCCGACAATGAAGCGGATGTGCTTAAGGCGGAGGTGAGCGCAACAGATGCCCTCACGGTGGAGAGCCGGCCTGATATGCTCTGCGGAATAGACATCATCCGCGACGGCGAGCTGACCCTTATCCCTTACTATGCCTGGAACCATCGCGGTGCGGGCAAAATGGAAGTCTGGCTGAATGAAAAGTGATATAGTGGTCATAGGAGGCGGAGCTTCCGGACTTATGGCGGCATATTTCGCCGCAAAAACGCTCGTGGAAGCCGGCTCGGACGCGCAGGTCACCCTGCTGGAGAAGATGCCCCGCCCGGCCCGCAAGATAATGATTACGGGCAAGGGGCGCTGCAACCTGACCAATGTCAAGCCCTGGAACGAGTTCTCCTCCCACATACGCTCCAAGCCCAATCTGGTCAAATCCGCATTCCATACCCTGCCTCCGGAGAGACTTCTGGCTTTGATGGAGAGTTTCGGGATGAATTCGGTCGTGGAGAGGGGAGACAGGGCTTTCCCCGCCTCGTACAGGGCCTCGGACGTGGTCGACACCCTCGTAAACGCCTGTCACAGCGTGGGGGTCAAGATGGTCTGCGAGACTGAGGTGAGCGCGGTGAAGCCTGGCTTTGCCGTGGAGACTTCCGACGGTCGGGTCTGGAACTGCCGGCGGCTCATCGTCGCCACCGGCGGACTCAGCTATCCCGGCACAGGCTCCACCGGCGACGGTTACCGCTGGGCGGAAGAGCTTGGCCACAGGATAGAGCCGACTTTCCCTTCCCTCACCGCCCTTGTCCCCAAAGGGTATAAATTGCAGAGCGGAAAGGACTTGCACATCGACAGAAGTACGCCTCTGACCGCCCTCGGGAAGCAGCTTTGCGGACTCTCTCTCAAGAATGTCGCGGTGAGCCTGAATATAGGAGGCATCGAGGCCGACTCCGAATTCGGGGACATCGACTTCACTGACGGCGGCATCGAGGGGCCTCTCGGATTCCAGCTCAGCCGCAAGGCTGTCAAGTCTTTGCTCAACGGCTCCAAGGTGACGCTTCTCCTCGACCTCAAGCCCGGGGTCAGCCTCACGGAGCTGACCGTCAGGGTCAAGGAACTCTGGGCCGGGATAGAGCGCGACCCGCGCTCGCAGAGGCTGCGCTCCAAGGAGAGATGCAGAATCCTGCTCGGCAAGCTGATGCCCTGGGATCTGATTCCCGCCTTTACCCGTATGAACCCCGGGATTATGACCCTTGAGCGCCGCTCACGCACCGAGACCAAACTCTGGGTCAACCTCGTCAGCATCGCCAAGGCCTTGAAGCAATGGAGGTTCGAAATCGCCGGATTCGTGGGCTACGAGCGTGCCGTCGTGACGGCAGGAGGAGTAAGCGCCGATTCGGTGATAGCCAAGACTATGGCTTCCCGCCTCGTGCCGGGGCTGTATTTCTGCGGCGAGGTGCTGGATGTCGATTCCGATACGGGGGGATACAACCTGCAGACGGCCTTCTCCACCGGAGCGCTGGCAGGGAGGGCCGCCGCAGAATCTATTGCGGGAGAACTTCCGGACCGGAAGCCTATTTCACAAGTTTGAACCTGCAGACGCTGAAGCTGTACGGCTCAAGGGTGAGTTTCCCGTCGGAGAGTTCGAGCGGAAGCGTCACCGGAGCCACGGCGTCCGGACTCTCAAGGCTGTTGTCCTCATAGAGACTGTCGGAATGCAGCAGCACTCTTTCCACCGCTTCCGTCTTCTGCCGCTTCTTCAGGCCCTTGAATATGATATCCAGCTCCTGCGGGCGGTCCGTGGTGTTGGCCACCTTTATATATATCTCGTCACCGTCCATCACCGCGCTGGCGAACAGACCGTCCTGGCCTTCGGAGCCGCAGAGCGGAGTCCCGCCGGAAGTGGTCTTGAGCACCCTTTCGCCCTTGTATTCAGAGTACATCTGCTGCACGTGCCAGCTTGCCGTGCGGAAGGAGCTGAGGTTGTCGTACCAGATGAGGTCCGGTCTCCACTGCCAGCCTTCGACGTGTGCGAAGAGCGGGGCGTAGGTCGCCATATGGACGACGTCCGCGTTCCTTTCGAGTCCCGTCATAAATGCGGCTTCGAGCAGCGAGGCGTAGAAGTGGTTGTACTTCCTGCCTTTGGCGTGGCAGGCGTATTCTCCGGCGAACACTTTCGGCCCTTTACGGTCGTAGCTGTCGTAGCGCGCCCCCTGGCTGAGGAACCACTCGTACGGACGGTAGAAATGCTCGTCCACGAGGTCGGCCTTGAGCCGGCGCATCTGAGGCCAGAGATAGTCGAATTTGTCCCCTTCGGAACCCGGGCCCGAGGAGCCGACTATCTTTATTCCCGGGTACTTCGCCCTGATAGCCTTGATGAACGGTTCAAGCCTTGCCGGGTATTCCTCTCCCCACTGTTCGTTGCCTACTCCTATATATTTGAGATTGAACGGCTCCGGATGTCCCATCTCCGCGCGCAGCGCACCCCATTCCGTATCGGTGCCGCCGTTTGCGAATTCTATCAGGTCGAGCGCGTCCTGAATATACGGCTGGAGTTCGTCCACGGGAATATGTGCGCTTTCGTCATCGTTCTGGTACTGGCAGGCGAGGCCGCAGTTGACTATCGGAAGCGGCTCGCTCCCGATCTCTTCGCTGAGCAGGAAGAACTCGTAGAACCCCAGGCCGTAGCTCTGGAAATAGTCCGGGAAGAAACGGTAAGGGAAGGTGTACTCCCAGCGGTTCTCGTTGAGCGGGCGGTTCTCCACCGCTCCGACGGAATTCTTCCAGTTGTAGCGCGTCCCGATGTCCGTCCCCTCCACTATGCAGCCGCCGGGGAAGCGGAACACTCCCGGATGAAGGTCATAGAGAGCCTGTGCGAGATCCTTGCGCAGGCCGTTCTCGTGTCCCATCCAGGTATCCACGGGGAACAGGGATATGTGTTCGAGGTCGAGCGTCGTCTCCGGACTCTCGTCGAATATGCGCAGCACCGCCTTCGGGTCCGTCCTGTCAGACTTCATCACCACTTCGTATTTCTTCCAGTCTGCGGAGTTCACGACAAGACGGGCCTGGCAGAAATGCTGCCTCTCCTCGCCCGAAGCCGGGTTGACGAACTCCACGCGGAGTCTGCCCTCGCCCCCGAAAGGTACTCTCGCCCACACGCTGAAGCGGTACTCCCCGCCTTCTTTGAGGCCTATTCCGAAGAAGCCTTCGTTCTCCAGGCCGCTGTGCTTGTGTCTGTGTCCGGGGTCGGAGAGCCTGACATAGTGCGGGTTGCGTTCGAACGGCCCGTCATCCCTCAGCTCGACTTTCCCGAAGGTCTTCCAGCCCTGAAAGGCGTTGGGGAACTCGAAGGAGCGGTTCTTGACCAGCTCCGCATACAGCCCGCCGTCGGCAGCGAAATTGATGTCCTCGAAGAAGATGCCGTACATCGTCGGCTGAATCACCGCGCCCGGTCTTGAAAGGTCTATGTCAAGCTCCCGCGCGGAGGAGCCGAGGCACGCGAATCCCGTGATTGAAAGGGAAAGGAGGATGGTTCTTATATGTTTCATATGTTATGTTTTTATGTGCAAAAGGTCGTATTGACCCGCAAGATAGTGATTATTTGTGACAATAAATTCATATCTTTGAGGCTGTACATCGCTGAAACTGATAAAACGTATGTCAATGGAAATATCCCGGAGGGCGGACAATATGCCCTTTTCCCCGATCCGCAAGCTTGCGCCCTACGCCGACGAGGCGAAGCGCAACGGCGTTCACGTCTACCATCTCAATATAGGCCAGCCCGACATCAAGACCCCTCAGTGCGCGCTGGACGCGCTGCACGCCATAGACAGGGAGATTCTCGAATACAGCCCTTCCGACGGACTGCTTGAGCTGCGCACGCAGATGGTGAAATACTATGCCGGGTACGGCATATACCTCTCTCCGGAGGAGATTATCATCACCGCCGGAGGTTCAGAGGCCGTGCTTTTCGCCTTTCTGGCCTGTCTCGACCCCGGCGACGAAATCATAGTGACCGACCCCTTCTACGCCAACTATATGGCGTTCGCGATATCCGTCGGCGCCGTCATCAAGAGCGTCAAGACCTGTATCGAAGACGGATTCCGCCTGCCTCCGATAGAGGCTTTCGAGGCCCAGATTACCGAGCGCACCAAGGCCATCCTGATATGCAACCCCAACAATCCCACCGGCTACCTCTATACCCGCAAGGAGATGCTCCGGCTGCGCGATATCGTGAAGAAGCACAATCTTTTCCTTTTCAGCGACGAGGTGTACCGCGAGTTCATCTACACCGGGATGCCGTACATCTCGGCGTTCCATCTGGACGGGATAGACGACAATGTGGTTCTCTTCGACTCCGTATCGAAGCGCTACTCCGAGTGCGGCACGCGTATAGGATGCCTGTGCACGCACAATAAGAAAGTCCACGAGGCGGTGATGAAGTTCTGCCAGGCGCGGCTTTCCCCGCCGCTCATCGGGCAGCTGGTCGCGGCCGCATCGATAGACGTGTCCAAGGACTATCTGCACGGGGTCTATGAAGAATATCTTGATCGCCGCAACTTCCTGATAGACGGGCTGAACAAGATTCCGGGAGTTTACTCCCCGATACCTATGGGCGCATTCTACACTCTCGCCAAGCTGCCTGTGGACGATGCGGAGAAATTCTGCATCTGGTGTCTGAGCGACTTCCGCTACGAGGGGGCTACGGTGATGATGGCTCCGGCCTCCGGCTTCTATACCGAAGCGGGGGAGGGCCGTCAGGAAGTCCGCATAGCCTATGTGCTCTGCAAGGAAGACCTCGCCAAGGCCCTTGTCGTGCTTCAGAAAGCGCTTGAAGAATATCCTGGCAGAGTCTGAGTTATCTGTAGAGCGTAATTTCGGCGAACCCCTCGCTCCCGTGCGTGACGAGGCTGCTGCGGAGTCCGAGTTCCGCGGCCTTCAGCCTTGCGGCGAGGGACAGCGCTCCGAGTTCTTCCGGGGAGCGGCCGTGCAGAAAAATCCGTCCCGTAGCCTCATCGGAGGACATCCCGGCATCCGGGCAGAGTTTGGAGACCGAGCGCAGGACGGCGTCCAGCTGGGCCTGCTTTACGGAATATGCGGCGCCGGATTTTTCCTGCGGCCCCGAAATCCTGTCCAGAAGAGTGTCCAGCGACGGATTCGCCCGCCGTATTATCGTTTTGCCGCGAAGGTATTCGTCGTATTTTTTCTCCAGATAGTTGTCGGCCATATTTCGGGATTTTCATCTAAGGTATGAAAAATATGCAAAATTAGTATTACCTTAGCGGAAACTATGCACTAAAAGAAGAGTTGTATTATTATGAAATCTCTAAAAGGAACGAGGACCGAGGCCAATCTGGCTGCGGCCTATGCCGGTGAAAGTGAAGCCCGCAACAAGTACTCCTACTACGCTTCCAAAGCGAAAAAAGACGGTTTCGTCCAGATAGGCGAACTTTTCGAAGCCACTGCGGCCAACGAAAAGGAACACGCCAAGATATGGTTCAAGCTGCTGCACGGAGGCGCCGTGCCGGATACGGAGGCCAATCTCAAGGATGCAGCCTCCGGCGAACACTACGAGTGGACGGAGATGTACCCGTCTTTCGCCAAGGTCGCCCGCGAGGAGGGATTCGACGAGATAGCCTCTCTCTTCGATATGGTGGCCGAAATCGAGAAGCACCACGAGGAGAGATACAGGAAGCTGCTCGCCAATATCGAGGGCAAGCTCGTGTTCACGAGGGAAGGAGACGCCATCTGGGAGTGCGGCAACTGCGGACATATAGTGATAGGCCCGTCCGCCCCTGAGGTATGCCCGGTCTGCGCGCATCCTCAGAGCTATTTCCGGCTTGCGGCGAAAAACTATTGATTCCGCACGGCTGCTGATGAGGCGATTGCTTACGGCTGTTGCCGTGCTGTTGCTGCTTGCGCCGCTCAGGCTCGACGCCCAGTTTACCGATTCCTCGAGCGGACTGCTGCAGATGCCTTCCGCGGAGATGCAGCCGGAGGGGACGTTTATGATTACCAACAACAGTCTGAATCCCCGCTCCCTGCCGTCTTCAGGGTGGTCATACAGGACTTTCGCATACGGCTTCAGCATCACGTTCTGGAGTCGTTTCGAAGTCGGTTATGTCTGCACCATATTCGACGGATCCAAGATTCCCGGAGCTACCGGGAGAGCCAGACTGATGTTCAATCAGGACCGTCACTTCACCGGACGCTTCCAGCTGCTGCGCGAGGAGGAGTTCGGGCTGAAGTGGATGCCTTCGGTGGTGGTGGGCGTGAGCGACCCCACGACGGGCTCGTCAGCCAACGGCTATGTGGACGCCGATGTCGGCGGGGAGGGCAACGGCTTCTTCAACCGCAACTACATCGCGCTCTCGAAGCACTTCCTCACTCCCTGGGGTGAGGTCGGCGGACATCTTGCCTACCAGTACAACACCCGCAGCGACTATCCCCTCAACGGACCGGCAGCGGGCGTGACTTTCACCCCGGAGCTGCTTTCAGGCCGGCTGCTCCTCGACGGAGTCCGGCTGATTGCCGAATACGATTCGCGCACGTTCAACATAGGATTCATCGCCTCCATATGGGAAAACCGTTTCGAGGCGATGTTCGAACTCCAGTCCTGCCGTTATGCCAACTTCGGTCTGAGGTATAAATTGAGATTGAAATAATGCGAAACTTGAATAATGAAGAAAATTATATTTGTTTCCGCCGTCCTGCTCGGACTTTCGTCTGCGGCTGAGGCGCAGCAGGCCTTCCAGAGGCTTTCCTTCGGCATAGAAGCCGGTTCAGCCGGAGTGGGCGTGGAACTCGCGATTCCCGTCTCCTCCGACCGCATCGTCCTGAAGGCTGGCTTCAACGCCCCTTCGCTGACCTTCTCCGGAGATTTCGACATAAATATGGCCGAGGTCAATTCGAGCATCTCCGCGGTCAACTCCAATCTTGCGGCGGCAGGACTCCCGGACAGGATTGACACCAGATTCGACGATGTCAATACGGATGTCTCCGCCACGATAAATTTCAACACCGCCAAGGCTATGCTGGAATTCTACCCTTTCCGCAAGTCGTCCTTCCACTTCACCGCAGGAGTATATTATGGTATGGAGAGTTCCTTCATCTCCGGCGAGGCCGTCACCGACAGGACATTCTGGAGCAACTACAGAAGCCTCCTGTCCGAGGTCGATGAACTGAATGTGAAATATAAGGACGTCCCCGGATATGTCCCGACCGACATCAGCGCGGTCAGGGTCAGCGCGGGCAAGCGGACATTCGAGGTTCAGGAGAAGGACGGGGCGGGAGCCGTGGAGGCTGCGATAAAGCTCCCGAGGTTCAGACCGTATTTCGGACTCGGATTCGGACGCAGCATCCCGAAAAGCGCGCTCAGCCTCCAGTTCGACCTCGGAGCCGTATATTATGGCGCTCCGGAGCTGAGTTCCCCGAATGAAGTCGCCTATGATGCCGGGGTTCCGTCCGTGTTTTCTTCGGATGACTTCTCGCTGGAGGACCTCAAATTCTACCCTGTGGCATCTCTCCGCCTGATATTCAAGATATTCTAGGAATCCGTCTTGAGAGTCCTCCCGTCATTCGCCGCCGTTTCGCTGC
Organism: Ruminococcus bicirculans (ex Wegman et al. 2014); assembly: GCA_963631065.1. GTDB lineage: Bacteria > Bacteroidota > Bacteroidia > Bacteroidales > UBA932 > Cryptobacteroides. The sequence goes on along the minus strand of CAVGPE010000055.1, from coordinate 38,437 downwards.
TTCTTCTCCGTGCAGCTCTTCCGCTGTGCGCGGAGGGGGCGCTGTTCTGCACCGAGGAGGGGACGGTGCTCAGATATGAGCGGCGCTATGCCGATACGGGCAAGCTCAAATGGACGCATACGCTCAGCATTCTGGAAGTGCGTCAGGCGGAAGACGGCGTGCAGGTGGAGTGTTCCTCGCTTTTCTCCGATTCCGGGGGACGGACGCTCAACGGAGGCCCGGTGCTGTACCGTACTGCTGTCAGCGCGTCCGGGGATGTGACTGCCGACCCTTCCGAGGCCGTCGTCTCGGTCTTCCGCAACCGTTTTCCGGACGGGGCGGTGAAGTCCGAACCCTGCATTTCAGTACTCGGCTCTTCAATCGCGCCGGGTGACAGTCTGCCCGATCTGGGCTTCCGCGTGTCCGTGGCGGGCATACGCTATGATGTCAGAATCAGCGACAGGAAGGTGCTCCGCTTCGAATCCGTCGCCACCGCCGCCGGGAAGTTCGACTGTGTCGTCGTGTCCGAACACAAGGTCGAGAAGGCTCCGGGCTACAGGCGCGAGACCACCGCTCTGACCTGGTATGCGGCTGGCGTAGGGATGGTGCGCCACGACACTTACGACAAAAAGCTCAGAATGGAGACATCCGAAGTCCTGTGCGAAAAGAAGTCAGTATGCAAAGGTTGTTTATGATATTTTCCTTCGCCGTCCTTTCGGCCGGATTCCTCTGCGGACAGGAGTCCGGGGAGGGGACGGACGCTGTGGTGCGGCGTCTTGTGGAGGCAGGATTCGTCAACGTGAGGGCCGCCGAATCCGAAGACTGCGTAGTATATGCGATAGAGAACGACGCCTACAAACTCCCGGCGGAGGGCTTCGCCAGGGCCTGCAGGATCATCGAGGGGGCAGGCCTGCCGGAGGGGATGGCGGTCAAGATAGTCGGGATGAACTATGACGTCCCGGAACTTACCATAACATATAGCCCGGAGACCGGCAGGTGGCACAGTACAAGGCGGTTGGACGGGAGCTGGGACCTCGTCAGGAAGGAGGAGAAGCACAACGGCAGCTTCGGCAAGGTGGACATCGTGCTGTACCCTCAGGTGTCCATCAAGAATCTCATCATCAATCAGGTATATCAGTCCCTGTGGCAGCTGTCCCCGGCGCTGGAGGTGTCGCTCTGGCCCGGTATGAAGTTCAGCTATCAGCTGAAGTACCCTCTGTTCAGCGACGGTTACGGGGACGATGAGCGCATCGTGCATCCGGGGATGGTGACCCTCTCGCAGCGCTTCAGGGATCCATGGCATCTCAACC
>CAVGPE010000055.1:20986-37138 GCA_963631065.1 Ruminococcus bicirculans (ex Wegman et al. 2014) | reverse complement strand
CTTTCCGGCCGTCTGAGCGTCGGGGCTTTCAGCGGCAACCGTTACGGGGCCGCTCTGGAGATGGCGTACTGGTTTCCGAATGAACGATTCTCGCTCGTCACCCGGTTCGGGCTGCTGGGGAACTACTATTGGAAGGGGTTCAGATTCCGCTACAGCAGAGATTTGGACTTCCGCTGGAATGTGGCCGCAGGCTACTGGTGCCCGCCGCTCGGGACGCAGTTCACGCTGAGTCTGCAGCGTTTCCTGCTCGGCGATACCGGGCTGAAATACGAGATGACAAGGCACTTCCGGCACTGTTCCGTGGGACTCTATGCGGAAAAGGCCAGGATTGCGCAGCTGAACGTGGGCTTCAGCTTCCAGGTGGCCCTGCCGCCGTATCGACAGAAGCGCAGGGGCTATGTCCCGAGGGTCATCACATCGGACCAGATGGGTATGACCTACAATGCCAACAACGAACAGTACTATTATAAGGAGTATCGTACGGAAGCGTCCGACAATATGATGAGCCGCAACTATTTCAACCCATATTATATTGACGGGCAATTGAATTTTCTGCGATAATTTTGTTTTTTATTGCAATTGTCGTACATTTGCCCTTTGTATAGCAAATATGGCCTTTTACGCAGTTCTGTGAGAGAACCGCAGGCTTTGGAAAGAGTAATTAATTAATGTTTAATGTTTAATATTATCGTTTCAAGATGAAAAAACTTTTATCGCTTATCGCCTTGGCGGGCATCTTCGCAGCCTGCCAGCCGGAGGAGATTGACACTGCATTTGAAGTTCCGAATGCAGTCGTCACCATCAAGGTTTCAGCGGTTGATGTGCGTACCAACAAAACCGTCACGCCTTCCACTGTGATACCGAGTGCCGGTAGCTATGCCAACGGAGTTGTCACCATCGAGGGTACTCCTACCATCCCTGCCAAGAATGTAACGCTTACAGTCAAGTATAAGGCTGACTATATGACTGCCGAGGAGTCTTACCCAGCCTCCGTTGACATACTCGCTCTCCGCGCAGGCGGCAGGGCCGAGTATTCAGTGACGGTGGTTGTCGGCAAGCTCAATCCTATCGTCGACTATCAGTTCCTTATGGAGCAGGGAGAGGCGTCGACGGAGACCAAGGTCACCTATTTCACTCCTGCTGACGGACACGCGCTCATCTCCCACGCCGGCAAGGAATGGATGAGGAACAACAGCGAGAACTACCTCACCGGCACCGTCACCTGGAAGACTCAGACCGGATCCGAGAGCAGCTATAAGCTCAATGACGGGATTGACGCCGAGTTCGAATCTGCCGTGAAGAACTACTCCGACAGCTACAATACCGGAATCAAGGAAGAGGACGCCGAGCCGTTCAAAATCACAGTTTCCGCATACAGCTACTACACCGTATGGGCTACGAGGGTGTTCACCACGACTCCGTACAATGTCTATAGGTACAAGGCCGCAGACGCTTCCGACAAGGAGGTCATCGGTACTTTCAGCGTGAAGTCTGTCACCAGCCAGATTGAGTATGCCGAAATGGCCGATCCTAATGCGCACGGACACTATGAGGGAGAAGGCCACGGTCACGGCAACGGCGGTGACAACGCCGGCGGCGGAATCGCATATGCCGACTGATGCGCCCGTATCCCCTTGTTTAACTTAACGAAAAAAAGGATTTAAGATATGAAACTCAAACTTATCGCATTGTCTATCGCAATGGCTGCAGTCTGCGTGGCTGCGAATGCCCAGACAAGCTCAAAGGGCAATGACGTGTTCGTGGGTGTCGGCGCCGGTATAGCTTCTCCTCTGACCCCGGGATTCAACACCCCTGCTTTCTATGCCAATCTTCAGGTCGGCAAGTACATCACTCCGGTTTGGGGAGTACGCGGCGTGCTGGGAGGACCATTCCTTACACTTGACGCAAATGACGGCAACGCCGTCCAGTATCCGGGCGGTTCCGTACCGGCCTACAAGAACAAGAAGTTCGGCGAATTCAACCTCGACGGAATGTTCAATATCACCAACGTGTTCGCCGATGACCTCGCGAAGTTCAACGTATATTTCTTCGCCGGCCCTACCGTGAACTTCTCACGCGTCGGCACCAAGTTCTCCGACGTACAGAATGCGGAGATACTTATCGTGGAGAACTGCGATGACTTCAAGTTCCGCGTAGGCGCCACTGCCGGTCTCGGACTTGCATACGACATCACCCGCGAGTTCGCTCTCGGAGTTGAGGCCCGCTTCGGCATCACCCCTTCAATCTTCGGTGACGCTGACGCATACCGCAAGGCTTCAGGTACCACCCGCATCGCCCTCAACGGCGTATGGACCATCGGCGGCAAGCACGGCAAGGTCGCCCGTGCAGCTGCTGCTGCCGCAGCCGCCGGCTACATCTCCAAGGAGGCTGCCGAGGCTCTTGCAGACGAGGCTGTAGCCAACAATCCTAAGATTGTCGAGAAGATTGTCGAGAAGGAGGTCGTAAAGCAGGTCGAGAAGCTTGTCAACAACGAGATTCCATCATCTACCGCCATCTTCTTCGAGATTGGCAAGGCTACTCTCTCAAGCAAGGACAAGGCCCGCATCAAGCTCTATGCGGAGGCTATCAACAACACCAAGGACAACAGCGTTTACCTCGTGTCCGGCTATGCTGACAAGAAGACCGGCAGCGTGAAGGGCAACCAGAAGCTGTCCGAGAAGCGTGCCGAGGCCGTATACAAGGCGCTCGTAGCGGAGGGTGTTGACGAGAGCAGACTCGAGAAGCAGGCATTCGGCGGAGTTGACGCCATCTTCTTCAACAACGACGTTCTCTCACGTACCGTCATCATCAAGAAGAAGTAATTCTTCCACAGATATTTCTGAAAGGCCCGCGGCATTTGTCTGCGGGCCTTTTTCGTCATTGTCCGCAGCGGCCGTCTCCGGAAAGGCGAATAAAATTATGCCCGATTATCTCAAAACAGCTTACAATTTCAAAACAGATGCGTATATTTGCATATATTGTATTTCCGGGTCAAGTCCTTATATGAACGGCGACATAAATGACATAAGGTCGGGTATCGCAAGGCTCATCGCCTTGTACGAGGCCGAGAAGCAGAGAGCGGACTCCCTTGCGGAGACGCTTGCCGCCAGAGAGGACGAGATAGGGAGATATAAGGAGCAGATTACTGATCTGAACCTGCAGATAGACAGTCAGAGGCTGATGGGCGCTTTCCTTGGGGAAGGCGACCGCAAGAGGGCCAAAGAGCGCGTGAGCGGTCTGATAAGGGAGATAGACAGATGCATAAGACTCTTGGAGGGCTGATATGGGACAGAATGTCAAGCTGAAGATAGCGGGCAAGGAATATCCCCTCACGGCCGTTTCTCCGGAACAGGAGCAGATGATGCGTCAGGCGGCGAAGGATGTCAACGAGATGATTGACAGGTTCAACGCCCGTTTCCCGGAGACGGATCCGGTGGACAAGTTTGCATTTGTCGCGGTGCAGGAGGCGGTGGGGAAGCTGTATGCGAAGGCCCTGCTGGCACAGCACGGAAGCGAGGTGAATGCGCTCTCGGAGGAACTCGGCTCATATCTGGAGGGGAAAGAGAAAAGATAGCCGTCAGGCCCATCTTCTGAAAACAACAAGTTCTTCGGAACAGGGTCATCTCGGCCCGGGGAAGGCAGGCCCGCCTGACGGGAAGCCCGATACGGTACGGAGCCCAAATCTTATTCAGAGGCTTTCTGAAAGTTCGGCTGACGGCTTTTGTCGAATACAGTGTCTGCATCGGACGGTGCGGATGCTGTATTTTGTTTGAAAGTTATTGTAATATATTATATATTTTTGTGTTATGTTTTTGTACTATATCCTGACGGCTATTGCCGGGGCTGCGATAGGAATCGCGGTATATATCTTTGTCGTGCGCAGAATCTCGAAGGGACGCGGCGACGCCATCATAGAGAAGGCCAAGAATGAGGCCGAAAACATCAAACAGCAGAAAATGCTCCAGGCGAAGGAGAAGTTCATCCAGCTCAGGAGCGAACACGATAAGGAGGTCAATGCGAAGAATGCCGAACTCCGCGACAGGGAGAACAATATAAAGTCCCGCGAGGGGCAGCTGAACCAGCAGTCCGGCGAGCTTGGCCGCAAGCAGCGTGAACTCGAAGCCCAGAGAGGACAGCTCAATGCGCAGAAGCTCAAGCTGGACGCGAAGCTGGAGGAATGCGACAGGCTCACGTCGCAGGTGAACAGGGAACTTGAGAATGTCGCCGGGATGAGCGCGGAAGAGGCGAAGAAGATGCTCGTCGAGAATCTTAAGGCTGAGGCCCGCACAGAGGCGCAGGCGTATATCAACGATACTATGGACGAGGCGAGACTCAATGCGGCAAGGGAGGCCAAGCGTATCGTAATCAACACGATACAGCGTACAGCCACCGAGACTGCGATAGAGAACGCCGTCACCACCTTCCCTATAGAGAACGATGAGGTCAAGGGCCGCATCATAGGCCGTGAAGGCCGCAATATCAGGGCTCTGGAGGCCGCCACCGGGGTGGAGATCGTCGTGGACGACACTCCGGACGCGATACTCCTTTCCGCCTTCGACCCGGTTCGCAGGGAGATTGCAAGGCTCTCGCTGCATCAGCTCGTGATAGACGGGCGTATCCATCCGGCCCGCATCGAGGAGGTTGTCTCCAAGGTCAGCAAGCAGCTTGAGGACGAGATTCTCGAGACCGGCAAGCGCACCTGCATCGACCTTGGAATACACGGCCTGAACGTCGAGCTCGTGAGGCTCATAGGCCGTATGAAATACCGTTCCTCCTATGGCCAGAACCTTCTCCAGCACTCCCGCGAAGTGGCCAACATCTGCGCCACTATGGCTTCGGAGCTGGGGCTTAATCCTAAGATAGCCCGCCGCGCGGGTCTGCTGCACGATATAGGCAAGGTCAGCGAAAACGAGCCGGAGTATCCTCACGCCATCCTCGGCGCGAAGCTTGCCGAGCAGTACAAGGAGCGTCCGGAAATCTGCAATGCCATCGGCGCCCACCACGAGGAGATGGAGATGACTTCCATCTATGCTCCGCTGGTGCTTGTGGCCGACGCCATCTCCGGCGCCCGTCCGGGAGCGAGAAGGGAGGTAATCGAGTCGTATATCAAGCGTCTCAAGGGTATGGAGGATCTCGCGGCTTCATATCCGGGAGTCACCAAGTCGTATGCCATCCAGGCCGGACGCGAACTCCGCGTCATCGTCGGCGCCGAGGAAGTGTCCGATGACCAGGCCGCACGCCTGTCCGTCGATATCGCTCAGCGCATCCAGGACGAGATGACCTATCCGGGACAGGTCAAGATTACCGTCATACGCGAGACCCGTTCGGTTGCAATAGCAAAATAGCTTCTTATGTTCAGTGTCCTTCTGGCGCTTCTGGCGCTCCAGCTCAGCCCCAATGTCACCTGGAAGTCGGAATTGAAGCAGACCGACTCCGGCGGCAGTCAGATAGTGCTGACCGGGGATATCAGACCGGGGATAGACCATATCTACGGTACGGTGGACATATCCTCCTGTCAGGGCAATGACTGCTATTCTCCGGAGGAGTTCGAGTTTGACCATTATCTCAAGTCGCATTCCTCCCCGTCATTCGGAGCGTTCTCCGTCTCGGGGACGGAAGGCTCTTCCGCCGCCTCCGCGGAGAGGGAGAGTCCGGCGGTGTCCGTGAAGGAGACTTCTGCAGGGGCGGGGGAGAGTTCGCAGCCGCTGTGGTCGCTGATACTTGAGGCCATACTCTGGGGTTTCGCTATGCTGCTGACACCTTGTGTGTTCCCTATGGTGCCGATGACCGTGTCGTTCTTTATGAAGGGGAGCGGGAGCGCGTCGAGGGGGCGGTTCAAGGCGTTTATGTACGGACTTTTCATAGTCCTGCTGTATACTGTCCCTATTTCTCTGATTATAGGCGTCACCTGGATTGTCGGGGGAAGCGGAGTGACTGCGGACATCTTCAACTGGCTTTCCACCCACTGGCTGCCGAACATCGTATTCTTCCTCGTATTTATGGTCTTCGCGGCGAGCTTTTTCGGGGCGTTCGAGATTACCCTGCCGTCGAAGTGGACCAACGGGGCCGACCGCAGGAGCGACAGGCAGGGGCTTGCCGGCATTTTTTTCCTGTCTCTGACTCTGGTGCTGGTCAGCTTCAGCTGCACCGGGCCTATAGTCGGCACGGTGCTGATCAAGAGTACGCAGGGAGAGTTCTGGGCTCCGATGGTTACTATGTTGGCCTTCAGCATAGCTTTCGCGCTGCCGTTCACTCTGCTTGCGCTCTTCCCGTCGCTGCTCAAGAAACTTCCGAAGAGCGGAGGATGGCTCAATTCCGTGAAGGTGGTGCTGGGATTCGTCGAGATAGCGCTGGGACTCAAGTTCCTCAGCGTGGCCGACCAGACTTATCACTGGCATATTCTCGACAGGGAGGTCTATCTCGCGATATGGATAGTTACCTTCTCGCTGCTCGGACTCTATCTTCTCGGCAAGCTGCGTTTCCGCAATGATTCCCCGCTGGAGTACCTTTCGGTCAAGCGGCTGGTGCTGGCGATAGTATGCTTCTCCTTTGTCGTATATATGATACCGGGTATGTGGGGCGCTCCGCTCAAGGCCCTGTCAGGATATATGCCTCCGATGGAGACTCAGGATTTTGTGCTGAGTTCAGGCCCTGAGGGGGCTGTGCGGACCGGTCAGGCGGAGGAGAGCCTCCCGGAGGGGATGGTCACCATAGCGCACGGGCTGCGTGCTTACGACAGCGTCGAGGGGGCCGTGACTGCGGCGAAGAGCTCCGGCAAAAGGATTTTCGTGGACATCACTGGCCACGGCTGCGTGAACTGCCGCGAGATGGAATCGAGGGTCTGGTCCGATCCGGAGGTGCTGCGGAGGCTGAAGGAGGATTTCGTGATTCTCGCGCTCTATGTGGATGACAAGACGAAGCTCCCCGAATCGAAGTGGGTCACCAACGACAGCGGGAAGCTTCTCAAGGATGTCGGCAGGGTCAATTCCTGGATAGCGCTCAAGCGCTTCGGAGTCAATTCCCAGCCTAATTATTTTATTCTCAGTCCGGAAGGGGACATCCTTAAGGGCCCGAGGGCCTACAATCTGGATGTGGCCGGATATCTGGATTTCCTCTCAGAGTGAGGCTATCATTCTCGTGAAGAGTTCGGTCATCCGCTCTGCGGCGAGGTCGGCCTGTTTCACCACGTCGTCCCCGTCGTTGTAGTTCTTCTCTACGTTGACGAAGTTGGAGATATTGGTCACGACCGACATACCGAACACCCTGATTCCGCAGTGGCGGGCCACTATGACTTCCGGTATCGTGGACATTCCGACGAGATCCGCTCCCACTGAGTGGTAGAAGCGCACTTCCGCCGGGGTTTCGTAGGTGGGGCCTGTGCTTCCGAAATATACTCCTTTCTTGACCGGGAGGCCCATCTCGCCGCAGATGTTCTCCGCGAGGGACTGCAGCTTGAGGTCATAGGCGCAGGTCATATCCGGAAAGCGCGGGCCGAACTCATCCAGATTGGGTCCGATGAGCGGATTGGGCAGCATATTGATGTGGTCTCTGATGATGACCAGATTCCCCACCTTGTAGTCCGGGTTGCAGGCTCCGGCGGCGTTGGACACGAAGAGGTATTTGACACCGAGAGTCTTCATCACCCTCACTCCGATTGTGACGAGTTCCATAGGGTAGCCCTCGTAATAGTGGAAACGGCCCTGCATCGCGATCACGGCCTTTCCTCCGAGTTCTCCGAATATGAAATTGCCCTTGTGTCCGACGGCCGTCGATACCGGGAACTCCGGGATTTCGCCGTAAGGTATCACTGTCGGATTCTCTATCCTGTCGGCGAGTTTTCCGAGTCCGCTTCCCAGCACGATGCCGACTTCCGGGATTCTTCCCCCGATGCGGTTCTTGATGTATTCGGACGATGTGTGGATTCTGTTGATTGTCGGGTTCATTGTTTTAGCGCTTATTTGATTCGGGAGAGCAGCTTGCGCGCTTCCGCGAGGATTTCCCTTTCTCCTGCAATTTCCCTGCCGCGCATAAGGAATCTGCCGTCGCAGATGACCGAGTCTATGCAGTCGGAGTGGGCCGAATAGACGAGGTTGGCGAGGAACGGCCCCGGCGAGAGGAAGAAGGTGTTGTCGGTGTCGATGATGCTGATGTCGGCCGCGGCCCCCTTCTCAAGACGGCCTCCGTTGAAGCGGAGGGCCTTCGCCCCGTTGACTGTGGCCATATCCAGCAGTTCTTTCAGCGGCAGCGAGGACGGGTCGCCCCTCCAGGCCTTCTGGAATATCGCGCTGGTCTTCATCGCCTCAAGTATGTCGAGGTTGTTGGATGAAGCGCAGCCGTCGGTGCCGAGGCAGATATTTATGCCCGCGTCCCTCATCTCGTTGTAGAGGAAGCGGTAGCCGGAGGAAAGCTTGGTGTTGGAGTTGATGTTATGGACGCAGTGCACTCCTCTCCGCGCGAGGATTTCTATGTCGTGTGGACTTACCCACAGGGTGTGCGCCGCAATCACCCTCGGAGAGAGTATCCCGAGGGAGTCGAGGTATTCCACCGGGGTCAGCCCCCCGTGCGCGGCCTTGCAGTCCTCGACCTCCTTGAGTGTCTCGCAGAGATGTATGTGGAGATTGAGGTCGTGCTTTCCGGCATAGTCCGCGGCCCAGAGCATCATCTCCTCCCGCACGGAATATATCGCGTGGAAGGCTATGCCGTAGATGAGACCGGGGGTGTCCTTTCCGAGATACGGCCCGCTCTTGGCCTCGCACTGGGCCTTCTGCCTCTCGGCCTCATCGGGGTCGCCCTTGTCCATTATGTCGTAGCCGGTGGCTATCCTCACGCCCATCTCCCGCGCGGCCTTCACGGATGCGTCGAAAAACCAGTACTGGTCGTTGAAGGTGGTGGTGCCGGTGCGTATCATCTCGATGCAGGCCACCTTCGTGGCCCAGTAGACGAATTCCGCGTCTATGCTCTCCTCGACTTTCCAGATGCCGGCGAGCCATTCGTGAAACAGCATATCCTCGCCTATCCCCCTCATAAGGGACATAGGCGAATGTGTATGCATATTTACGAAACCGGGTATCGCGACCTTGCCCGAACAGTCCATCATCTCGATGTCTCCGGCGAGTTCCCACCCGGCACAGGATCCGGAAGGCTCGATCTCCGATATCAGACCTTTACTTATCAGTATGTCTTTCCGTGAGCCTTCAAGCGTGATGTCCTTGAGAAGAATGTCGCCCACTTCTAGAGATTCTCGAATTCGAAGTCGGCCCCGTCTTCCGCCTGCCGCTGCGGAATCTCTCCGTGGAAGCAGTTGTCCCTGATGTATCCTATGACATCGTTGAGACCTTCGGCGAATTTCTCGAAGTCCTCCTTATAGAGGAAAATCTTATGCTTGTCGTAGGTGTAGGTCCCGTCGGAGTTGGTTCTGCGCTTGCTTTCGGTTATGGTCAGATAGTAATCCCTGTTGCCCTTGGTGGACTTCACGTCAAAAAAGTATGTACGCTTTCCCGCCCTCACAGGCTTTGAAAAAACATCCTCCCCGTCGCGGCCGTCAAACCTGGACTGATCGTAATCATCTCTGTACATAGATAACTTTTTATTGTTTTAGCTTTGCAAAATTAGAACAATTTATCGATTACTTGTTATCTTTGCGCGTTAATTTTTGTTTGAAAATATGCTCAACCGCAGAATTCTCCGTACAAAGGTCTTCAAGACCATATTCTGCTACGCGGAAAATCCCGGTATGACCCTCAAGGAGGCGGAAGCGATGCTGGAGCTCTCCTGCGAGTCGGCCAGAGACCTCTATCTGTTTATGCTTTCCGTCACAGGCCCCCTCACCGGGGAGGCGGAAGCCCGCATCGAGGCTGCCAGGTCCAAATTCAATCCCAGCGAGGAGGAGCTTAATCCCAATATGAAATTCGTGGAAAACCGCATCACGCCGCTTCTTGCGCAGGATCCGGATTTCTGCAAGCTGATTTCCCGCAAGAAACTCTCATGGGAGCAGTACGACGTGCTGCTGCGCCGCCTCTACGAGAGCGTTCGCTCGCGCAAGTATTTCCGGGACTACCTCGCAAGCCCGGAGCGCAGTCTGGAAGAGGACGCGCGCCTGTGGTGTCGCATCTTCGAGCGGGAGTTCGAGGACAACGGGGATCTCGCGGACATACTTGAGGAGCTTTCCATCTACTGGAATGACGACCTGGGCTATGCGCTGAGCTGGTGCTGCCGCTCCGTACGCGCTCTCGGAAAGGGGGAGCGGTGGAGTCTGCCGCCTCTCTATCAGAGTTCGCTCTCCGGCAACGAGGGCTACTCCGACGACAGGCGTTTCGTGACGGAACTGCTGCGAACGGCCTTCTCCGGCTTCGAGCGCATCTCCTCCGCCGTGGCGGAACTCACCCCGAAGTGGAACAGGGACCGTCTCTGCACGACCGACCTCGCGCTCATCGTATGCGGAACAGCCGAATCGGAAGCCTTTCCGGACACGCCGGCGCGCGTGGTCATCAACGAATATGTGGAACTCTCCAAGTTCTACAGCACCCCTGAGAGCAGCGGATTTGTCAACGGTCTGCTGGACAAGCTGGTAAAGAAATAATGTCAATACATCCAAAACATCTTTTACAATGATTACATCGATTTTGCAGAGCACGGCCTCTGCGGCGGGCGGCAGCAGTATGTTGGTTATGCTCATCCTCATCTTCCTCGTGATGTGGTTCTTTATGATCAGGCCTCAGCGCAAGCAGCAGAAGCTCCTCGACGAGATGCGCAGGGCTCTCAAGAGAGGGGACAAGGTGGTGACCGCAGGAGGCATCTACGGAGTGGTCGCCGACGTGGACGAGCGCACGGTGCTCGTGAAGGTGGACGGGGAGGTGAAGCTCCGCGTCGACAAGTCCTCCATCCAGAAGGATATGTCCGAGGCCGCTCCGCAGTCTTCCGACAAGGAGAAGAAGTAGCGGATGAAGAGCCATTGGGTACAGCTTCTTCTCTGCCTGCTGCTGTCTGCCGGCATCTGGCTGATACATAACCTGTCACAGGTCTATGTCAGCATAGTCAGCGTGCCTGTCGTGGCGGACAGCAACATCGAGGGCCACTCCGGGACGTCCTCCACGGAGGCTGCGGTGTCCGCGCAGCTCAAGGCTACCGGCTTCCGGCACGCGAAGATGTCGGGACGGCACAAGCGTCCCGTCCGCATCCGTGTCAGCCCGTCGGACTTCCGGCACGAGGGCGGGAATCTGTACTCAATACCCGTATCCAACCTCTATAGATACAGCTCCCAGATATTCGGAGACGGGGTCTCCGTCGAATCCTTCATATCCGAGGCCCCGAAGTTTGTATTTCCGGAGGTCTCCTTCAGGAAGGTGCCTGTCCGCAAGGTGCAGTCGCTTTCTTTCGAAGCGCAGTATATGCCGGTGCGTCCTATGACGCTTCAGCCGGATTCGGTGCTGGTATATGGCGATCCGTCGAGGATAGAGAACATAGAATACGTGCTCACCCGTCCGATAAATCTGTGGAACCTGAGGAGCAGCGTTCACGGTTCGGTGAAGCTCGAAGTCCCGTCCGGAGTCAGGCTGTCCGATACGGAGGCGGTATATTCCGTCGACGTGTCCAGATATGTCGAGGTCTCCGGGGAGGTGGACGTGGAGACGAGAAACGTCCCTCGCGGCTCGGAGCTCGTGGTGCTGCCGTCGAAGGCGACGGTTACGCTCCGCTGTGTGTTCCCTGTGGGGGCGAATCCTTTGCAGAAAGCGAAGTTCTATGTCGATTACAGGGACTTCGCGGGTTCTATTACGGGCCGCTGCGTCGCCAGGCCGGAGAATCTGCCTTCCGGAGTCATCACCTGCGAGATAAGCCCGGAGGTGTTCGACTGCATAGTCCGTTCTTCCGAGCAGCGATGACGACGGTTCTTGTCACCGGGCCGATAGGGAGCGGCAAGTCGGAGGTGTGCCGGTATCTTGCCGGCAAGGGCCTGCCCGTATATGATTGCGACTCCCGCACCAAGCGTCTGTATTCTTCTGTCCCCGGACTCCGGGGCAGGATAGAGGAGGCGCTCGGGATAGAGTGGAAGGATATCGGCGTCATTTTTACGGATACGCGCCGGAGGCTGCTGCTGGAGAGCATAGTATATCCCCTCGTGGTGGAGGATATATTGGAGTGGAAGGCTTCGCTGGACTCTGAACTCGCGTTCATCGAATCGGCGGTGGCCCTGTCCAAGCCGCAGTTCGACTCCCTTTACGACAAGGTGCTGCTCGTCACGGCCCCGGAGGCTCTCAGGCTGGGGCGCAACCCGCACGCCGCAATCCGCGGGGCGCTGCAGAGCTTTGACTCGGGAAGGATTTTTCATACGATAGAGAATGACTCTACGATAGAAGAATTACATTTGAAGATTGATGAATTATTTTGCGAAACACGGTAAAGGGTGACGCAATAACAATAAGCGAAGCTTGTGCGGGAGGAAAAAGTTTCGCAAGTACCTGCACAATGCTTGTTTTACAACAAATTTTATTACTTGCGAAACTTGAGTGAATTATTATGCAGACTGATTTGAGCAAGGTACTCGCCGTCTCAGGACAGAGAGGCCTCTATGTGTATGTGGCGCAGGCCCGCAACGGCGCTGTCGCCGAAAGCCTTTCGGACAAGAAGAGAACGATATTCGGAGGCACGAGCCGCATAACTACTCTTGCGGACATAGCCATCTATACTTCCGAAGGGGAGATGAAGCTCGCGGACGTGTTCCTTGCGCTCAAGGAGGCGCTCGGAGAGACTCCCGTGCCGTCTTCCAAGGCTCCGGACGCGGAGATAGAGGGACTGTTCCGCAAGGCCGTGCCGGACTATGACGGAAGCCGTTTCTATCTCTCGCATATGCGCAAGATTGTCGACTGGTACGACCAGATTGTGAAATACGCTTCTCTCGATTTCGTCAAGGAAGAGGATGGACAGCAGCAGGAGGCGGAGAATTAGGGCCGTCACTCTCGGCTGCTCGAAGAACACGGTGGACACGGAGCATCTGCTCTCCCGTCTGCCGGAGGAGGACTTCGAGATAGCGGATGACGGGCCGGTGGACTGCCTTCTGGTCAATACCTGCGGATTTATCGGGGACGCCAAGGAGGAATCGGTCAACGCCGTCCTGGAGGCCGTCGGCAGCAAGAACCGGGGCGAGGCTGCGGAGGTGGTCGTGTTCGGGTGTCTCTCGCAGCGTTACGGCCCGGAACTCCGGAAGGAGATTCCCGAGGTGGACGCCTGGTTCGGGGCGAGGGATCTTGCTCCGGTGCTGCGGCATCTCGGAGTCAGCCCCGATGCCGCCGTCCGCCGCAGACCGCGCGGCGGGAAGGGCTACGCCTATCTCAAGATTTCGGAGGGCTGCGACCGCAGATGCTCCTATTGCGCGATTCCCTTCATCCGGGGGGCGCATCGCTCGGTCCCGATGGAGACTCTGGTGCAGGAGGCCGAATCGCTTGCCGCCGGGGGCGTCAGGGAACTGATACTCATCGCGCAGGATACTACCTATTACGGGCTTGACCTCTACCGCAGACGCGCTCTTGCGGAGCTGATCGCCCGTCTGTCGGAGATAGACGGGATAAAGTGGATACGTATCCACTATTCCTATCCGGCTGATTTTCCTCAGGACGTGCTTGCCCAGATGGCGGACAATCCCAAGGTGTGCAAGTATCTGGACATACCCCTGCAGCATATCTCGGACGGGGTTCTCGACAGGATGCACCGCAATGTGGACGGGGCGTGGACGCGTTCCCTGATCTCGGAGCTGCGGCGCAGGGTGCCGGGAGTGGCCCTGAGGACCACGATGATAGTGGGGCATCCCGGGGAGACGGAGGAGGATTTCGGGCAGCTGCTCGATTTCGTGCGTGAGGCCCGCTTCGAGAGGCTCGGCGCATTCACCTATTCGGAGGAGGAGGGGACATACGGCGCGGCGCACTTCCGGGACGATGTCCCGCAGGAGGAGAAACTCAGCCGTCTTGACCGCCTGATGTCGCTGCAGAGCGGGATTTCCTATCAGTACAACCTCTCCAGGGTCGGTTCGGAACTTGAAGTCCTGGTGGACGAGGTGCTGCCGGACGGCACTCTTGTCTGCCGCTCGCAGTACGAGAGTCCGGAGGTGGACGGGGAGATTATCGTGAAGTCCGCTTCCGCTCCGGCGCGGCAGGGGGAGTTCATCAGGGTGAGGGTCACCGCTGCGGAGGAGTACGACCTTCAGGCGGAGAGAATAGAATAGGGTGAAAGTTTGTTTTTAGTCCGACTTTCACTATATTCGCGCTTGTACTGAAACACTGACACCATATGGTTGAGACAGATACCCAAGGTCTGATTGACCTTGACCGGGTGGTCGCGACGAAGTTCCGGGGGAAGAAAATCCCCGCTTTCGTTGTCGGCTGGCTGAAGAAACTCATACACCAGGACTTCCTGAACTCCATCATCGTCGGAGGCGGAGAGGGGGTCGATTTCTGTGAGCATACGCTGCGGAAGCTCAACGTGAGCCTGGATGTCGAGGGTCTGGACAACATCCCCGCTGACGGCACGCTGTACACCTTCGCTTCCAACCATCCGCTCGGAGGAGTGGACGGGGTGGCGCTGTGTTCGCTGATAGGCCGGAAGTTCGGGGCGGTGAAGATGCCCGTCACGGATTTCCTTATGTATATACGCCCTCTCGCCCCTATGTGCGTGCCGGTCAACAAGACGGGTTCTCAGGCGAGAAATCTTCCCCTGCTTCTGGACGAGGCTTTCCGCTCGGACTCTCAGGTGCTGATATTCCCTGCGGGGATATGTTCCAGAAAGACGGGCGGCGGCATTCAGGACCTGCCCTGGACCAAGACCTTCATCAAAAAGAGCAGTCAGTCCGGGAGGATGATAGTGCCGGTTCGCTTCGTGGGGCGGAACTCCAACCGCTTCTATCGTGTCGCGAACCTCTGCAAGACGCTGAAGCTGAAGTTCAACTTCGCGCAGATTCTGCTTCCGGACGAGATGTACCGCGCACGGAACGCGCATTTCCGCGTAGTGTTCGGCAAGCCGATACCGGCTTCTTTCTTCGATTCTTCCAGGACGCCGACAGAATGGGCGGCGTATGTGCGTGACAAGGTTTATCAGATGCAATGAGTATGGAGAAGATAATAGACCCCGTGAGCGTGGAGCTGCTCAAGGCGGAGCTTACCCCGGACAAGAAACTCTGCGACACCAACAAGGCCGGCAATGAAATCTATGTGATTGACGGCAAGGATTCCCCGAATGTCCTGCGCGAAGTGGGAAGGTTGAGGGAGATTTCATTCAGGCAGGCCGGCGGAAGTTCCGGTCTGGCCCTCGACCTCGACGAGTTCGATACGATGGAGAATCCCTACAGGCAGATTGTCATCTGGGACCCTGACGCCGAAGCCATCATCGGGGGATACCGGTATATTCTGGGGCCGGACGTGAAGATAGGGGAGAACGGGCAGCCGCATCTTGCCACGGCCCATATGTTCCATTTCTCCGACAAGTTCATCCGGGACTACCTGCCTCACGTGATAGAGCTGGGACGCTCCTTCGTCACCCCGGCCTACCAGAGTTCCAAGGCAGGGGCCAAGGCCATCTACGCGCTCGACAATCTCTGGGACGGCATAGGTTCGGTGATGATGCAGCACTCGAACATCATCTATTTCTTCGGGAAGATGACGATGTATCCGTCCTACGACAGGAGCTGCAGGGATCTGATACTGCACTTCCTCTGGAAGCATTTCGGGGATTATGAGAATCTCCTCCGCCCCTACAGCCCGGTGATGCCGGAGCTTGACGGGCGCATTCTGGACCTTATCCTGAAGGACGACGACTTCAAGTCGGACTACCGCAATCTCAAGGAGGCCGTGCGCAAGCTCGGCAGCGGAATCCCTCCGCTGGTAAATACTTATATGAACATCTCTCCGACTATGAAGATGTGCGGGACCGCGGTCAACGACGAGTTCTCGGACGTGGAGGAGACGGCTATCCTCGTCTGCTTCAACGAGATGTATGCAGACAAGCGCGACCGCCACAAGGAGCCGTATCTCAAGCAGCTGATGGACAATCTCTTCGAGCGCTTCCCGCAGCTCAACAGGGAGGTGGCGGACCGGCTGATGCAGAGGAAGGACCAGGCCCGGATGAAGGCGTTCTCCTCGATAATGAAGAAGATAAAGAAATAAGGGACGG
>CAVGPE010000055.1:0-20961 GCA_963631065.1 Ruminococcus bicirculans (ex Wegman et al. 2014) | reverse complement strand
CGCTTCCCGCAGCTCAACCGCAACATCGCCGAGATCTTCGGGGAGCGCAAGGACAGGACCCGCTCCAAGGCGTTCTCTTCCATAATGAAAAAAATAAAGGAGAGGCAGTAAGCCGGTTTCTGTTTTATTCTGCCATTTATCTTCGCAACCTACCCCCCGGCATCGGACGGGCCGTCCTCGTTTGCCGGTATATTTGGTTTTGCAGGTCCCGGTGCCGTACCCGCAGTGCATCGCTGCCTCTGCGTCGTGAGCTCTTGCCTCGCGTTTTCACCATTGCCTTGCGGCTGTAATTTTCTGTTACGGCGGGCGTAAGGTTGCCCCTACCTGCGCTTTCCGCAGCGGGATGCCCTTCCCTGTCCGGACTTTCCTCTCATATGAGCGGCAGATCGCCCGTCCCTTATTTCAAAGACCTTCCGGGAGAATCGTCCCTCAAATCTTCGGCAAATTTACAAATATTCCGGAACAAGATGCGACTTGCTACACTCCGAAGCCCGCTACCTGTCCGGCATCTGCGCTCTGCCAAAAACTAAAATGAGAGGATGACCTTTTGGGCCACCCTCCCTTTCCGCTCCCCTTCTAGGACTTGAACCTAGGACCCCCTGATTAACAGTCAGGTGCTCTAACCAACTGAGCTAAAGAGGAATTTTCCCCCTCACTTGCGTTTCGGGACTGCAAATATACTTCAAAAACTCAAATGCGCAAAAAATATTTGCATTTTTTATGGCAGGTGTCCCTCGGCATCCGGACCGTACCCGGACAGCGGTGCGCGGATTTTGAAAAAAAATGATAAATTTGCGGGCTGAAAACACCTGCATTTTATGGAAGAAGAGAAAAAGCTGAATTTTCTTGAAGAGATTATCGAGGACGACCTCAAGTCCGGGAAAGTCAAGAGCATACTGACCCGTTTCCCTCCGGAACCCAACGGATATCTGCATCTGGGACACGCCAAGTCCCTGTGCATCAACTTCGGACTGGCCCAGAAATATGGCGGGAAGACCAATCTGCGCTACGACGACACCAATCCGGTCAAGGAGGATGTGGAATATGTGGACTCCATCAAGGAGGACATCAAGTGGCTCGGCTTCGAGTGGGAGAAGGAATGTTATGCCTCCGACTATTTCGATCAGCTGTACGAGTGGGCCGAGGAGATGATAAAGAGAGGCCTCGCCTATGTCGATGACCAGACGCAGGAGGAGATTTCCAGAGGACGCGGCACCGTGGACACTCCGGGTACGGAGAGCCCGTGGCGCAACCGCAGCGTAGAGGAGAATCTCAGGCTCTTCCGCGAGATGAGGGACGGCAAATATGCCGACGGGGAGAAGGTGCTCCGCGCGAAGATAGATATGGCCCATCCCAATATGATGATGCGCGACCCTCTTATGTACCGCATCAAGCACGCGAGCCATCACCGCACGGGTGACAAGTGGTTCATCTACCCGATGTACGACTACACCCACGGCCAGTGCGACTCCATCGAGGGCATCACCCACTCCATCTGTACGCTGGAGTTCGACGTGCACCGCCCTCTCTACGACTGGTTCATAAACACCCTCGGAATCTATCCGTCCCACCAGTACGAGTTCGCCCGTCTCAACCTCACATATACCCTGATGTCGAAGCGCAAGCTTCTGGAACTCGTACAGAAGGGGCTGGTGTCCGGCTGGGACGACCCGCGTATGCCGACGCTCTGCGGAGTGCGCCGCAGGGGATATACGGCCGATGCGCTCAAGATGTTCTGCGAGAAGATAGGCGTGTCCAAGCGTGACCAGCTGATGGACATACAGCTTCTGGAATGGTGCGTGCGCCAGGACCTGAACTCCCGTTCCAACCGCTATATGGTGGTGCAGGATCCGCTTAAGGTAAAGATTGTCAACTGGCCGGAGGGCAAGGTGGAGTGGTTCGACTGCCCTCTCAACCCTGCGGAGCCGGAGGGGGCTTCCCGCAGAGTCCCGTTCACCGGCGAACTGTGGATAGACAGGGCCGACTTTATGGAGGAGGCTCCGCACAAATTCTTCCGTCTCAAGCCGGACGGGGAGGTGCGCCTCAAATATACCTATATCATCAAGTGCGAAAAGGTCATAAAGGATGCCGACGGCAATGTGACTTCCCTCGAATGTACCTATGACCCAAGTACCAGACCCGGCGGAGGCGAATGGCGCAGCGTCAAGGGAACCATACACTGGGTGTCCTGCGACTATGCCGGGAGAATAGAGCTGCGCAACTACGACCGTCTCTTCACCCTTGCCGATATGAGCCAGGTGCCTGAGGACAGGGACTACAAGGAATTCCTCAATCCGGACTCCCTCGTGACCGGTTCCGGACTTGCCGAACCGGCACTTATGGATGACGCGTCCGGCATCGCGGTGCAGTTCGAGCGCTGCGGATACTATGTCAAGGACAAGGATTCCACTCCGGAGCATCCGGTATTCAACCGGACGGTCACTCTCAAGGATTCGTACAAGCCGGAGTAGAAGAAACCCGGCTCTACGGCTGGAGTTCCAGCCAGCGGTTCTCCAGGCCGTCGATTTCTGACAGAAGCTCTTCCATACGGGAGGAGCTTTTCTGCAGTTGCCCGTAGTCGAGAGTCCCGGAACTCATCAGGGATTCCAGGGCGGCCTTCTCCTCTTCGAGCTGAGGCAGCTTCGCTTCTATGGCCTCCAGCTCGCGGCTCTCCTTGTAGCTGAGGCGTCTCGGGCGGTCAGGGGCGGGGGAGGACGGGGTCTTCTTCTCCCGGGCGGGGGCCTGTCTGGAGGCTGTCTCCGCCGCCTTGCGGTCCGCCTCATAGTCGCGGATATATGAGCGGTATTCGCTGAAACTTCCGATGAAGTCCTTCACGACCCCGTCTCCGCAGAAGACGAGCAGATGGTCCGCCACCCTGTCGAGGAAATGCCTGTCGTGGCTGACTGCCAGCAGGCTTCCCCCGTATTCCTTAAGGTATTCTTCGAGAATGTTGAGGGTCACGATGTCCAGGTCGTTGGTCGGCTCGTCGAGTATCAGCAGATTGGGGTTACGCATCAGTATGGTGAGCAGGTAGAGCCTCCGCTTCTCCCCGCCCGAGAGCCGCGAGACGCGGGTGGTGAGCATATCGTGCGGAAAGAGGAAGCGCCCCAGCAGGCGGGTGTCTCCCACTATGTCCAGCACCGTCTCGTCTCCGTCGAACTTTATCCCGCTCTGGCGGTAATAGCCTATGACGAGCGATTCGCCCCTCTCGATGATGCCGGAGGCGGGAGAGAGTTCTCCCGTCAGCAGGCTGAGGAAGGTGGATTTGCCGACTCCGTTGCGCCCGACTATGCCTATCTTGTCGCAACGCTGGAAATTGTAGCTGAAGTCCTTGAGCAGATATTTCCCCTCCCAGACATAGTTCACGGCCTTGCAGTCGATGATTTTCCTGCCGAGGCGTGAGGCTTCGCCGACCCCTTCGAGACTGACGCTCCTGCTTTCGTAAGTCCGGGAAGCCCTGTCGGAGAGTTCACGGAAGGCGTTGATGCGGTATTTCGCCTTGCCGGAGCGGGCGCAGGGAGTGGCGTGTATCCACTCCAGTTCCCTCCGGAGCAGGTTGCGCACCTTGTCGGTCTCGGAGTTGTAGGATGCGATGCGCTCGGAGCGCTTCTCCAGATAGTTCTGATAGTCTCCCCGGTAGGTATATACCGCTCCCCGGTCAAGCTCCATCACGATATTGCACACCCTGTCGAGAAAATACCTGTCGTGCGTCACCATCAGCAGAGTGCAGCGGCTGCGTTTCAGATAGCCTTCAAGATACTCCACGGCTTCGATGTCGAGGTGGTTGGTAGGCTCGTCCATAATCAGGAAATCCGCCTCCATTGCAAGCATCTCGCTGAGCGCCACTCTCTTGACTTCTCCTCCGGAGAGTTCCGACATCTTTCTGTCGGGGTCGGTGATTCTGAAGTTGGTAAGAAACTCCACCGCCCTGCGCCCGAAGAGTTCACGACTCTCCTGATGGAAGTCCCCGCACATCTTTTCGCTGTGGCGGAGCAGCTGTTCGCGTATGCTCAGCTGCGGGTCGAAGTCGTATTCCTGTTCGAGGAAGGCTATGCGTATGTCCTTGAGAAAGATGACTCTCCCGCCGGAGTCGGAGCTGTCCCTGCCGGCGAGTATGCGCAGCAGAGTGGTCTTGCCGCTTCCGTTAGGGGCTATGAGCGCAATCTTGTCGCCCTCGTTGACATTGAATCCTATATGCTCGAAGAGCACCTTCTGCCCGTAGGACTTGGAGATGTTCTCAATCTGGAGATAAGAGGCCATAGATTCCTATAGAAGACCCAGCACGATGTCGCGGGAGAGCAGGCAGTCGCCCACGGAGGCCGCACGGCGGTCAAGCTTGGAGAGTATGATGGAAGTGTCCGACGACACCTTCGGGAGCGAGAGCCTGTTGACAGCCGTCTTGATGGGCAGCAGCAGGTAGTCCCTGCCGACTATCAGGCGGCCTCCGATGACTACGAGACCGGGGTTGAACACATTGAGCACACCGGCTATGCCGCGGCCCAGAATGTCTCCTATCTTGCCTATGCTGTCGATGGCCAACACGTCTCCCTCCTCCACCGCCCGGAGGATTTCGTCGAGTTCGATGTCCCCTTTAGCCTTGAAAGGCTTGAGCAGCGACGAGGAGTGTCCGACCTTCAGATCCTCTATCATCATCCTGTGCAGGGCCGAGCCGGACGCTCCGGTCTCAAGGCAGCCCACTTTGCCGCAGCGGCAGATGATGTCGTTGTTGAGGACAGGGAAGTGTCCGAGCTCCCCGGAATATCCGGATTTGCCGTAATACAGTCTGCCGTCGGTGATGATGCCCATACCCAGACCCCAGCTGATGTTGATGAATATCATATTCGGGTCAGCCTTCGGCCCGAGGTTCATATATTCTCCGTAGGCCATCGCGCGCGAGTCGTTCTCTATGTGGACGCTGACGTTGAACTCCTTCTGGAATATGCTCTTGAGCGGGATGTCGTCGCTCACGAAGTAGGTGAGGCTGTAGCCCTTCTCGGGGTTGACCCTTCCGGAGAGGCTCACCCCGACTCCCAGCACCTTGATCCACGGGATGCCGCTTTTAGTGACCTCGTCCTTGACCATACGGCAGATGGTCCTGAAAGACAGCTCGTTGGCCTCCAATACGAATTCTATGTCCTGTATGAAGGTTATGATTTCCCCCTTGAAGTTGCTTATGGCGATGTGGAAGTGATGTCTCGCGATATCGACCCCGACGAAATATCCCGCCTCAGGATTGAGTCCGTACACGCTCGGACGGCGGCCTCCGCTCGTCCCCACCTTGCCTTCGTCCTGGAGGAAATTCTCGTCCATAAGTTCGGCGATGAGTTTCGTGATGGTGGGCACGCTGATGCCGAGCGACCGGCTGAAGTCGGCTATGCTGTAGCTTCTGTGCGTGATGCACAGACGCAGAATCTCTCTCTTGATGAGAGCGTTCTTGCCGGAGGTGTCGTTGAGGAAGGACGGTGTCATAAGCTCCTGTTTTAGCACAATACACAAAAATATATAATTTTTTATATATTTGTGAATTATTTTTGAAAAAATTTCAAAACGACTTCTAAACAATGACAACGGATAAAGTAACGGACACTCTTGCCGCCGGGTGGAGAAAAGCCAGCTCTCTGCATCTTAAGCTGAAATCCAAGCTCATCCTGAGTCTTCTGTCGATTGCGGCCATACTTCTCGTCTCGTCCATCATCTCCGTGAAGGAGTATTCAAGTATGAGCAACTATGTCTCCAGCCTGATTGCGGACGACATCAGCAGCATCAACGTGGCCAACAGGCTCTACGATATGAGCAACACCTACAATCTCGACATACTCGCAGTCATAGGGGAGGATGTCTCCGAGGCGGAGCTCCCCGGTTTCGACGACGAGTATTTCAAGTCCCACTGCGACTCCCTCCGTATGAGCGTGGCCGCTAACCAGGCCTCACCGCTCGCGGATTCGGTGATGTATTCGTATGCGGCGTATATGCTTACCTCGCTGGAACTTGAGGATGTGATGCTGTCGGATTTCATAGACTCCCGCTCCTGGTATTTCGAGCGTCTGCAGCCCCGCTACGAGCGTCTCCGCTCCGATATGGACAGGCTCACCTCGGCCATCCATCAGGATTTGGTGAGGAATTCAGCCACTTTCGAGCGCGGCTTCTACCGCAGCGTGATTCCCGGCATAGTCGCGGTCGGAGTCGGGCTGCTGCTGGTGCTGATGCTGCTCTTCTTCATACTCGCGTATTATGTCAACCCTCTCTACAGGATGCTTGACGCGCTGAGCGCATACCGCTCGACGGACAAGAAATATACCGTGCGCTTCGACGGGGACGACCAGCTCGCCGAACTCAACGAGGGCATCTCGGAACTCGCGGGCGAGAACCAGCAGCTCCGCCGCCGCATCAGGGAGATCCGCAGATGAACTGGAAGGTAATCAGCAGGAACGTCGGTTCCGCGCTGCTGGTCAGCGCGCTTTTTATGTTCCTCTCGCTTGTGGTGTCGATGTGGGGCGGCAACGATTCGGCTCTCGCGGCCCTGTCCATCTCGTTTCTCATCACGTTCATCGTCGGGATATTCCCCTTCATATTCGTCCGGAGGACGGCTGCCATCAGCCTCAAGGAGGGCTATGTCATCATCACCCTGTCCTGGCTGCTGTCGTTTGTCTTCGGGATGCTCCCGTACGCGCTGTGGGGAGGTCCGTTTACCCTGCAGAACGCCTGGTTCGAGTCGGTGAGCGGATTTACGACCTGCGGGGCGACTGTCCTGGACAATGTCGAGGCCCTGCCGCAGAGCCTGCTTTTCTGGCGTTCCTCCACCCATTTCATCGGGGGTTTGGGAGTCGTGGTGTTCCTGCTGCTGGTCATCCCGGAGTCCAGCCCTATGCGGATGCGCCTCACCAATATGGAGCTTTCCGCCCTGGGGCGCACTGGATATTCCGCACGGCCCAACAGGACGGTCTATATATTCGCCTATGTGTATATAGCCATTTTCGCGCTGGCGTTTGTCTCCTATCTGCTGGCCGGGATGAACTCCTTCGACGCGGTGTGCCACGCGATGAGCGTCGCTGCCACGGGGGGATTCAGCACCCGCAGCGCATCCATAGCGGCCTTCGGCTCAAGGGCGGTGGAGGGTGTGACCATGCTCTTTATGTATCTGTCGTCCATTCACTTCGGACTCATATACATAGCGGTCGTGACCCGCTCGCTGCGCCCGCTGCGCAATCCCGTTCTGAAATTCTACACCGGGGCAGTTCTCCTTACGGCCTTCGTGCTGTCCGTCGGGTTCAGGGCGGAGAATCTCTGCCCGAGCTGGGGGGACGCTATGTGGAACGCTCTCTTCAGCACGCTTTGTGTGTCCTCGACGAGCGGCTTCGCCATTATGGACAATTCCGTATGGCCTATGTGGATGGTCTCCCTCCTGCTCCTGTCCGGGGTGATGTGCGGAAGCGCCGGCTCCACGAGCGGCGGCGTGAAGGCGGACAGGGTGCTGCTGCTTTTCAAGTCCATAGGCCGCTATGTGGGCAATATCCTGCACCCTTCGTCGGTCAACGAGGTCAGGATGGGCAGGCGTATTCTCAGGGATGCGGAGGTGACCCCGCATCTGCTGTACCTCTGCCTCTATGCGCTGCTCGCCCTCGTGTCGGTGTTCCTGTGCCTGTGCGCCGGAGTGGACGTGGAGAATTCCTTCGTCGCCACGGTGATGAGCCTCAGCAATGTGGGGCCCTCCTGCGGGGAACTCGGCACTATGGGGTCCTACAATGCCGTGCCTATGGCGGGCAAGCTGATATTCTCGCTCGATATGTTTCTCGGGCGAATCGAGATATACCCGGTGCTGGCGGTATTCGCGATGCTGTTTGACAGGAGGCAGGGATGAGCGTGGACAGGAAGGAAATGCTCCGCGACAGCTTCCTTGGGCACTTCAAGGGGGAGCCGACAGCCTGCCAGAGCGCGTTTTTCCGCGAGATGGCAGCGTTCGTCACCTGCGATGACGCGGACATAATGGTGGTGAACGGCTATGCCGGCACGGGCAAGACCACGGCTATGGCCGCCGTGACTTCCGCCCTCGGGGAATTCGGAGTCCCGTCGGTGCTGCTCGCCCCGACAGGGCGTTCGGCCAAGGTGCTCTCCTCGGTATGCGGCCGCCCGGCATTCACGATACACAAGCACATTTACCGTCAGAAGAGCGTCTCTGACGGGGGTTACGGGAAGTTCTCCCTTGCGCCCAACAAGTCCCGCAGCACCCTCTTCATCGTGGACGAGGTGTCGCTGATAGGGATAGATGCTCCGCACGGCGAGTACGATTCGGTCTTCGGCAGCGGCAATCTGCTCGAGGACCTGGTCTCTTTCGTCCGGAACGGGGACGACTGCCGTCTGGTGATGGTGGGGGACGCCGCGCAGCTGCCTCCCGTCGGGATGGACACTTCGCCTGCTCTGGACAGGGGATATATGGACGGCTTCGGCGGGGTGAGATACTGCACTATGACATCCGTGGTGCGTCAGGCGGCGCAATCATATATCCTGCGCAACGCCACGATGCTGCGCGAGGCCATAGCCGGGAATCCTCCCGGCGCGGCCCCGGGCGAAATAAGGCTCGACATCTCAGGGGCGGAGGATGTGCGGAGGGTGAGCGGGGCAGACCTCATCGAGACTCTATCCGACGCATATTCCGAGTACGGGGAGGACGGGACAGTGGTGCTGTGCCGCTCCAACAGGAGGGCCGTGCGCTACAATTACGGAATACGTGCTTCGGTGCAGTTCAAGGAGGAGCCCCTCGTGCGGGGCGACAGGCTGATGATAGTGAAGAACTGCTACCAGTTCGTGGAGGACATCCCGGGGCTGGACTATATCGCCAACGGAGACATAGCCAAGCTTATCGGCATAGACCGCCGGGAGGAACGCTACGGACTGCATTTCGCAGATGCGGTGCTGGAACTGCCGGACTACGGCGATGCGCAGCTCCGGGCCAAGGTCTGTCTGGATACTCTGGAGTCCGAGTCGGCCACCCTGACCCGCGAGCAGCAGAACGCCCTGTATCAGGGAGTTTCGGAGGACTATGCCGACAGGGGGTCCAAACGCAAGATATGGGAGGCGGTGAGGGAGGACAGGTATTTCAACGCCCTCCAGCTCAAATACGCCGAAGCCATCACCTGCCACAAGTCGCAGGGCGGCCAGTGGGACTGCGTGTTCATCGACTGCCCGTTCTGGATGCCGGAGCGGACCGTGGACGATCTGAGGTGGCTCTACACTGCGCTTACCCGGGCCGTGAAGAAGGTATATCTGGTCAATTTCAAGGACGAGTTTTTCAAAATATGAAAAGGACAATCACGATACTGGCGCTCTGCGCCGCCGCATTCCTGTCTCTGGACGGGAAGGATGTCAATCCCACGCTCTCGCCTGACGGCACTATGCTTGCCTTCACCCGCGACAACGACCTCTGGGTGCGTTCCGTGGCCGACTCGACGGAGACCCGTCTGACATTCGACGGTTCGGAGCTGATACTCAACGGCTATGCCTCCTGGGTCTATTACGAGGAGATTTTCGGCAGGGCCTCCAATTACCGCGCCTTCTGGTGGAGTCCGGATTCGCGCCGCATAGGATTCTACCGCTTCGACAATTCCGGAGTGCCTGTGTTCCCGATATTCTCGCCTTTCGGGCAGGGAGGTTCGCTCTCCCTTACACGCTACCCCAAGGCCGGGCAGACCAATCCTTCGGTGAGAATAGGCATAGCGGAGATCGGGAAGAATCCCGGAGAAATAATCTGGGCGGATTTCGACCCGTCGGAAGACCAGTATTTCGGCACGCCGTTCTGGGGGGCCGATTCGCGGGAATTCTACATCTCCCGTGAACCGCGCAGGCAGAACACCCTAGACCTCTATGCCGTGAGCGCGCTGGACGGCAGCCGCAGACCTGTATATCACGAGGAATACCCGACCTGGGTGGAGTGGATAGACGGTATGATATTCACGGACAAGGGCCTGTATATGGCCAGGAATTTCGAGACGGGCTGGGAACAGATATATTTCCTCTCCTACGACGGGACGCTCAAAAGACTGACGGAAGGGGAGAACTGGGACATCTCGCTGCTGAAGGCCGACGCGAAGAAGGGAGACCTGTGGTTCACCGCGAAGCGGGATTCGAGACTGCACACCACACTCTACCGTCTGGACAGGAAAGGCCGCATCACGGCTCTCACCGACCCGGAATACACCCTCCGCTCGGTCCGTATCTCCGATGACGGGAAAAGCTTCACTGCGGACATCTCCAACGCCCGCGTGCCGTGGAAGGGCATAAGCGGACGCACTGACCGCTTCGACTGCCGGGTGGTGACGGACACCTCCACCGTGGATACGGGGAATGTGCCTTCCCCTCAGATTGTCAGGATAGAGAACGAGGGCTTCGACCTATACGCCCTTATGTCCCTGCCGAAGGATTTCGACCCTTCGCGCAGATATCCCGTGGTGATGCAGCTCTACGGCGGCCCCGGGACTCCATATGTGAGAGACCGCTGGGGAGACCGCGACGCTTCCGACAGATGGTGCTATGACAACGGCATAATATATATCGTCGCCGATCCGCGCTCCTCCGGCGAGAACGGGCGGCGGGGGATGGACCAGGCGTTCGGAAGGATGACCGTGATAGAGCTGCGGGACTATGTCGCCTGGGCGGAGTGGCTTCAGAGCCTGCCTTATGTGGACGGCTCGCGCATAGGGGTCGAGGGCTTCTCGTTCGGGGGGACGACCACCGCTATGCTCGTGCTGCGCTATCCGCAGTATTTCAGCTGCGGCGTGGCCGGCGGGGGAGTCTATGACTGGACGCTCTACGATTCGCACTATACGGAACGCTTTATGGACACTCCACAGGCCAATCCGGAGGGCTATGCCGAAGCGGGCGTGCTGACTTTCGTCCCGGAAGTCTTCGCGGAGGGTAATCCGGACAGGCCGGCGGACGGCGCGCTTAAGCTCACTCACGGCACGGGGGACGACAATGTGCATTTCCAGAACACGCTGCTGCTTGCGGATGCCCTGCAGAAGGCGGGCTATCAGTTCGAACTTATGATATATCCGGACGGGATGCACGGCTACAGGGGCTATCAGCACCTGCACGACAGGGCTTCAGACCATATCTTCTGGAAGCGCCATCTTCTGGAATAGGGAGTCGTCTCAGATAGCCTTCCCGACTATCAGCAGGCGACCTGAGGAGGTTTCGCAGCCGAAGATGTGATGCGGCCCGCCGCCTTTCGCCCCTATGTCACGGCGCAGAGCGTCGCTGCCGAGGGGGAGGTTGCGCGCGCTCACTTCGGAGTCGGGGTAGAGTCTGCCGAGGGTCTTCGCCTCCCTTCTCCCGAAGGGTCTGGCCTCCACTATCCTGAAAGTCTTGAAAAGTCCCCTGAAGAGTTCCGGATTCTGCTCCGTACTGAGGTAGAGATGGGTGGACGGGGCGAGTTTCGAGACGGAGAAGCGGCTGCATATCAGCCGGTATGCGCCTGATTTCATCAGCGCGGCCTTCGGCTCCAGCAGCATATCTCCCGCCTGCGGACTCCCGGAGCAGTCCGCCTCCGCCCCTCTCTCTTCGGGGGGTGTGAAGCTGAACGAGGCTTCTCCGCCGCCCGGGCCGATCTCGGTGGCGGTGATGCCGAATCCGCCGCTATGCCCTCTCTCCAGCAAGCAGAGCAGCTCCTTGACTTCGGAGCGCAGACTGAGTATATGCACTTCTTTGAGGCTCTCCCCAAGCTCTTCCGCAATCAGGCTGACATCGGCCATAGGGGAGAGCTTGAGCAGGATGACCCCGGCTCTTTCCAACAGCACGGGCAGCATAGGGAGGATGTCGGGGGAGCAGTCCTGAAGCCTGAACAGCTTTCTTCCCGCGCTGTCCCGTCGCGAGGGGTCGGCGAATATGACGTCGCTCTCCGGGATGTCGCTCTCCGGCCCGACTTCTTCGCAGCGGACTTCGATGTTGACGGCCCCGAGCCTGAGGAAGTTGCGCCTGTCAGCCGCAGCGAGTTCCGGGGAGCGCTCGAAACTGATGACGCTGCGGGCTATCTTCGAAAACGCCATGCTGTCTATGCCCAGACCGCAGCTGAGGTCGCACAGCCGCCCCACCCCGCCGGGGAAGAGCCTGAGGAGCAGACGCCGCTTGAAGTCCGCCGTCTCCTCCGACGAACACTGCTCCAGCGCGAGGGAGGAGGGAATCTCCAGCGGATCGAGTCCGGAAGCCCTGCGCCCGGAGGAGACGGCGGCCCAGAGGGGCAGCTTCTTCTCCGTCCTGCGCTCCGTCCGCCCCTCAATCCCGGAGAGTATGTCGGCAAAGCTCTTTTTCATCGCCCGCAAAGGTACACAATAATGGATTATTTATTAAATTTGAAAGTCGAACGGCGATGTCGGCGAAGCTTGTGCGGGAGGGAAAAGTTTTGCAAGTACCTGCACAATGCTTATTTTACAATATTATTGCTTGCGAAACTTGAGTAACTGATTTCTTTGACCGATGAAAGAATTCGAATTGAGAGTACAGAGCTGGTTGGACGGAGATTTCGACCAGGAGACAAAAATCAAGGTGATGCAGCTCCGGGGCGACCCGGCGGGGCTTGAGGACGCATTCTACAAAAACCTTGAGTTCGGCACGGGCGGACTGCGCGGGCTGATGGGCGTGGGCACCAACCGTATGAACAGATACACGGTCGGGATGGCCACGCAGGGGCTTGCCAACTACATTCTGTCGCACTGCGACGACCCCGACCCGAAGGTCTGCATCTCCTATGACTCCCGCAACCACAGCAAGGAGTTCGCGAAAATCACGGCGGATGTCCTTTCCGCCAACGGCATACACGTCTATATATTCGACAACATCCGCCCTACTCCGGAGATGAGCTATGCGGTGCGTCTGAAGGGGGCCGTGGCCGGTGTGATGATTACCGCCTCGCACAATCCCAAGGAATACAACGGTTACAAGGTCAGCTGGTCCGACGGCGGTCAGGTGACTTCGCCGGTGGACAGGGAGATAGTTGCGGAAGTCGCTAAAATCACCGACCCGTCGATGGTGAAGTTCAAGTCGGGACTGCGCTGCGGCGAGATCGAGGCTATGGGGTCGGACGTGGACGAGAGCTATCTGCGCGACCTGCTCTCCCTGAGCCTGAGCGGAGAGCTGTGCAGGAAGCATTCCGGTCTTAAGATAGTCTATACCCCGCTCCACGGCTGCGGCGTGCGCCTCGTGCCGGAGATACTCCGGCGTCTCGGGTTCACGAACATCATACATGTCCCGGACCAGGACGTGTCTGACGGGAATTTCCCGACAGTCATCTCCCCTAACCCCGAAGAGCCGGCGGCTCTCAAGATGGCCCTCGACAGGGCGGAGGAGACGGGCGCGGACATAGTGATGGGGACAGACCCGGACTCCGACAGGCTCGGCATCGCGGTGCGCGACGACGAGGGGAAGATGGTGCTGCTCAACGGCAACCAGACAGCTTCCATCCTGACATACTATATCCTCAGCCGCCGCCGGGACCTCGGCACGCTGGGAGAAGGCAAATATGTGGTCAAAACCATAGTCACGACCGAACTCATCAGCGAGATATGCAAGAGTTTCGGGGTGCCGGTATATAATGTGCTGACAGGATTCAAGTACATCGCCGAGGTCGTAAAGCGCAACGAGGCTACCGGAGAATTCGTCTGCGGAGGAGAGGAGAGCTACGGCTTCAATGTCGGGCAGTTCGTGCGCGACAAGGACGCTCAGGTGAGCGCGATGATGGTGGCCGAATGCGCCGCCTGGGCTGCGGAACAGGGCCTCACCCTCTACAGCCTGCTCCGGAAGATATACGCCGAATACGGATATCGCAAGGAAGGCCTCGTATCGGTGGTCCGCAAGGGCATTTCCGGTGCGGAGGAGATACAGAAGATGATGGCGGAACTCAGGAGCAATCCTCCGAAGGAGATGTGCGGTTCGCCGGTGTGCAGGGTTATCGACTATCTTGAGCCGGAGAAGACCGGACAGCCTTCGTCCAATGTCCTGCAGTTCTTCGACGAGGCGGGGGATGTCGTCTCCGTACGCCCGTCCGGAACCGAGCCTAAGATCAAGTTCTACTTCGGGGCCAAGGGCGATGATGCTGATGCCAAGATAGAAGCCCTCAAGAAGCAGTTCTGCGCCTGACGGGCGTGGAACTGCAGGGTGTCAGCTCCTGCTTCTTACACCAGAGTGCGAGGGGACATCCTTCGCACTTCGGCTTTATGGCCGTACAGACATAGCGCCCGTGCAGAATCAGCCAGTGGTGCGCGGTCGGACGCAGGCGGGCGGGGATGTGCCTTTCGAGGTCGCGCTCCACTTCTTCCGGGGTCTTCCCGGAGGAGAGTCCGAGTCTTCTCGCTACCCGGAACACGTGCGTGTCCACGGCTATGACAGGTTTTCCCCAGATTACCGAGGCCACCACGTTGGCGGTCTTGCGCCCCACCCCCGGCAGGCTCATCAGAGCGTCCGTCTCCGGGGGGACCTCCCCGCCGAAGTCGCTGACGAGTTTTTTTGCCATTCCGATCAGATGCCGGGCCTTGCTGTTGGGGTAGGAGATGGACTTGACCAGCCGCAGCACCTCCTCGAAGGAGGCCTTGGAGAGGCTCTCCGGGTCGGGGAAGGCGGCGAAGAATGCCGGGGTGGTCATATTGACCCTTCTGTCCGTACACTGCGCCGAGAGCATCACCGCGACGAGCAGCTGGTATGGGGAACTGAAATGCAGCTCCGGACCTGCGTCCGGGGCGTTCTTCTCGAAGTAGGCTATGATTGAACCGTAACGCTCGGCGAGTGTCATATCGTGGTCTCGGTGCAGCTTTCGTCCCCTGTCTCGAACACGCGTCCGGGATAGCGTGTGCAGATGCTCCGGTTGTGCGTGACCATCACGATGGCCGTGTTCTTCTCTTCGTTTATCTTCTTGAGCAGCTGGAGTATGCCTTCCGCCGTCCCGTCGTCCAGATTGCCCGTCGGCTCGTCGGCGAGGATGACTTCCGGGTCGTTGAGTATCGCGCGCGCTATCGCGATGCGCTGCTGTTCGCCTCCGGAGAGCTGGTGCGGCATCTTGTGCGCCTTGGTATCCATCCCGACGGCTGTCAGGACCTCCTCTATCCTTGCCGCGATCCGCCTTTCGTCCTTCCATCCTGTGGCCCTCAGCACGAAGCCGAGATTGTCCTCCACGGTGCGGTCCGTCAGGAGCTGGAAATCCTGAAACACGACTCCCAGCCTGCGCCTCAGATAGGGGATGTCCTTCTTCCGTATGCCGCCCAGGGAGTAGCCGCAGACCGTGCCGCTGCCGCCGCCCAGAGGATTCTCCGCCGTGAGGGTGCGTATGATCGAGGTCTTGCCGCTGCCGACCTTGCCGACGATATAGACGAGTTCTCCGGCGAAAATCCGGAGATTGAGGCCGTAGACGACGATGTTCTCTCCGTTGAGTATGTCCGCGTCCGTAAAGGATATGACAGGGGTCGCTGTGTCTTCCATAAAAAGTGTCCGGGAATTTTCTCCCCGCCCGCAAATATAGTCGAAAAAATGAGTAATTTTGTCAAATTAGGCTTTGTGATTATGAAACTGAAAAACATACCGTCCGTCCTTGCCGCGGCGCTGCTCATATCTCAGATTTCCCTTGCCGCGTCCCCGGACGACGGGAGCAGATACCGGCAGGCTCTTGAACTCTACAATTGCGGGATGTACGACAGGGCCTTGAGCCTCTTCGAGTCCCTGCCTTCCGGCCCGCTGTCGGACGGATATGCCGTGCTGTGTTCGATAAAGATGCGCAGCGGCGACTATCCGGACCGCATCTCCGGCTATGACCGCCTCTACCCGTCTTCGGTGCTGACCGCCCGCATCCGCTGGGAGAACGCGAGGCTTCTCTTCGACGCCGGCAGCTACGGTGAGGCGTCGCTGGAACTCTCCAAGGTCAGTTCCGCCGTGCTTGACTCCTCCGAGACGTCCGAATATATCTTCAAGTGCGCCTACTGCGAGTTCGCCCTCGGCCGCTACCCGGAGGCCCAGAGTTTCTTCACCGTGCTGGAGGCTCTGGACTTCTCGGAATATACCGCTCCGGGACGCTACCTCTCCGGGGTGATATATTATTATGACCTCAAATTCGCGGATGCTGAGGCCTGTTTCTGGAAGGCTTCCTCCGACCCCCGCTTCACGGAACTGGCCGAGTTCTACATAGTGGACTGCGAATTCAACCAGAAAAACTACGAGTTCGCCGTCAGGGAAGGGGAGAGAATCTACCGGACCGCCCCCAAGGAGCGGCGCGAGAGGCTTGCCAGAATCATCTCCGAATCCAGCCTCATCCTCGGCGACAGCGACAAGGCACGGAAGTACTACGAGGACTTCTCGCCCAAGGATATGACCCGAAAGGACTACTTCTATGCCGGTTCGGTGCTGTATTCCGTCCACGACTACGCAGGGGCCGTCGAGAACTATTCGAAGATGACCGACCGCAGCGACTCCCTGGGTCAGATAGCCAACTATCATCTCGGCAACGCCTATCTTCGCACGCGCAATCAGGTGGCGGCGATGGAGGCGTTCCGCGAGGCTTCGGAAGCGGAGTTCGACCCTCAGATCACGGAAGACGCGGCGTTCAACTACGCCAAACTCGCGCTCGACCTCAACAAGGACACGGGAGGATTCACCCGCTACATCAAACGCTGGTCCACCCGCCGGCGCGGAGTCAGCATCTACAGCTATATGGCTCTCGCGGCCCTATACGACAGGGACTATGCCGGGGCTGTGGCGGCCTACGACAATATCGACGACCTCACTCCCGATATGCGCAGCAACTACACCAAGGCCAACTTCCTGCGCGGGGAGCAGCTCTTCTCCAGCGCTTCGTACCGGGACGCGATTCCGTATCTGCGCGCCTCCTCCTACTATCTTCCGAAGACCGACAGGCTGAACCAGCTTTCACGCTACTGGATGGCCGAATCGAGCTACCGCTCGGAGGATTATGCCGCCGCGGCGAGGATATTCACGGAACTCTACAATGCCGACGCCCTCGACGGGACGGATGAAGGGGAGGCTCTCGCCTACAATGTCGCCTACTCCTATTTCAAGCAGAAGGACTATGTGGCGGCGGCCCGCTGGTTCGACAAATGCATCGAGTCGGGGGATCCGCGTTACCGCGAGGACGCTATGGTGCGCAGGGCCGACTGCGATTTCGGCAGACGCGACTACAAGGCTGCGGTGGCCTCTTACCAGAGCGTTATTTCCGAATATTTCACGCCGGACAATATCTACCCCTACTACCAGCAGGCCATATCCTACGGCCTGTCAGGAGACCGCAGGCGCAAGGTCTCGACCCTGCTGCATATAGAGGACGCATCCCCGGAGTCCCCGATGTACGACGAGGCCTATTACGAGCTGGGAAGAGCCCAGATGGACCTGAAGAACAACAACGACGCGATACGCAGTTTCACCCATCTGCGCAACTCCACCTCCGATGCGGCCTACGTCGCCAAGTCCCTGATAGGGCTCGGAATGGTCTATCGCAATATGTCCGAATACGAGAAGGCGCTCGACTGCTACAAGAAGGTCGTCGCCGATATGCCTCAGAGCGAATATGCGGAGGAGTCGATGCAGGCCATCGAGTCGATATACAGGAAGATGAAGCGTCCGGACAAGTTCCTCGAATATGTCGAGAGCAATTCCCTCAACGCCGCCAGGACGGAAGAGGAGAAGGAGAAGATGTATTTCAGCACCGCCGAGCAGCTCTATCTCTCCGGAAGCTATGCGGAGGCCATACCGGCGATACTCAAGTTTATGGAGAATTATCCGCAGAGTTCCGATATGCTGCAGGCGGAGTTCTACCTTGCGGAGTCATACAGGGCCACCGGCGAGAAAGAGAAGGCCTGCGACCGCTACGCCATGGCTATGGTCTCCGACTCGGAGTATTCCTTCGCGGAGATGTCCAGGCTCAGATATGCGCAGCTCTCCTATGAGCTGGAGCGCTACCAGGATGCCTACAGGGGCTACTCCTCGCTGCTCGGAGTGACGAAGATGGACGAGAACAGGACGGAGGCCCGGATCGGAATGATGCGCTCGGCCTACAGGAGCAAGGACTATGAGTCCGCGATTTCCGCCGCCGATGCCGTGGTCGGGGACGGTGCCGCGAATGCGGGCCTGAAGCGGGAGGCGGAATATGTGAAGGCCAAGTCCTGCCTCGCCACGTCCCGCAGGGACGAGGCTATGCGCATCTTCGCCTCGCTGGGGGCCGACCCGTCCGATGCGCAGGGGGCCGAGGCGCGGTATATGACCATCAGAAACCTCTACGACACGGGCGACTTCGACAAGGTGGAGGCGGAAGTGTACGGATTCTCCCAGACGGCAGGAGACCAGGCGTACTGGCTCGCCAAGGCGTATCTCGTGCTGGGCGACTCCTTCGTGGAGAGGGGACGCTACGACCAGGCGAAAGCCACCTTCGAGAGCATACGGGACGGCTACGAAGCACCCGGGAGCGGAGATGACATGGAGGACAACGTGAAGAAGAGACTTGAGCGTCTCGAAAGTCTAATGATGAACAGATGATTATGATGAAGAAGCCAGGATTTGTGCCATTGATGTCCGCCGCGCTGCTCGCGGCCTCTCCGCTCGCCGCGCAGGGCATCAGGCAGAGCGTCGAGGTGACCAACGAGTACGAGACCCGCTTTGCGGACTTCCAGAAGAAGGGCCCGTCGCCGAGCGTGCCGGATTCGCTCTACCGCTTCGACTACAGTTTCGACTATTCGGTATTCGACTCTCCGTACAAGGGGGCGTACGAATTCACTCCATACGAGATAAAGCTCACGCCCTCCCCGCTGGAATACGACGGACGGCTGCTGCATCTGCGTGCCGGAGCCGGATACACCCTGCATCCGCTGCTGGAGGCGGTCTATACCCCCGTCGCCCGTACGGACCTGGGACTGAGCGTGTATAACAGCGGGAGCGGCTATTATGGAAGCTCGTTCCACGATCTTCACGAGGCTCTGGGAGTCAGCGGACATTACCTCTGCGGCCTTGGCCGCCTGAGCTACGGCGCTTCCTACGAGGGGGCATTCGCCGGCAATTCCGACATACGCTCGTCCTATCATTCCGCCGGAGTGTCGGCAGGCCTGACTTCGCGGGAGGGGAGCGGCTCTTTCTTCTCATACGACGTGAAATTCGGCTACCGTTTCGGTACGGACGGCGTATATTCCCGTCCGGACGGAGCTTCGGCCAAGGAATATGCCGGGAATGTCGGGGAACACAATCTCCGTATCGGAGGGTCCATCGGGCCGGCGCTGGACGAGAGGTACAATCTGCTGATTGACTTTGATTTCAATATGGCTTTCCGCGGAGAGGACATCTCTTCGGGAAGCAGCGGCGCCGCAGGTCTGGCGGCGCTGACCCCGCATATGCGCTTCATCGTCGGACAGGCGGACCTGGATGCCGGGGCGAGGCTGGACTATCTGTCCTCCTCCGGCTCATACGCTCTGACTCCGGTTCTCAAGGCTTCGCTTGAGCTGGAGATGCTGCCGATGAAGGTCTTTGCCGGGATGGACGGCGGGCGCAGCCTCAACTCCTACCACAGCCTCAAGACCCTCAACCACCTCTATCAGAGGCAGTCCACTCCGGACGCGTCGAGGGAGAAGATTAACTTCTATGCCGGACTTCAGGGCAGCGTCCTCCCGTATCTCCAGTATGCGCTGAAGGGAGGATACGCCATCCGCTCGGATTCTCCGCTCGACGGGGCGCATTACGGGCTGGGCTTCGCGGATTATTCGCTCGCCTATGCCGATTTGCGCCTCTCCTGGCTCTCGGAGCGGTTTGAGGCGGACGGGACTCTGAATTTCGCGTACAGCGATGTCAGCGGGGATGCCGCGCTGTATGCCCCCGCCAAGTTCAGCGCGGACCTCAGGCTCAGCTACAACTGGCTGGAGCGCGTCTATGCCGGCATCACGGCGGAGGGAGCGTCGTCCCGCAGGAGCGTGTCCTCCTCCCTTGAGGATATTCCGGGGTATGTGGACCTGGGCCTTGCCGGAGAGTACAGGCTCAACCGCCGCTGGGGAGTGTGGGCGCATCTGGGCAATCTCATCGGGATGCGTATTGAGCGGCATCCGGGATGCGTGGAGGAAGGTCTGTATTTCACGGTCGGGGTCAGTCTGAATCTGTAGGATTTTTAGTATATTTGCAGGATTTTTGATTTGAGTTTCGCGAGTACCTGCATGATGCTTATTTTACAACAGATTTTATTGCTTGCGAAACTTGAGTTTTTGAATTTATTTCCGAGATGATAGAGAAAGAAGAGATGAAGCGTGCGGAGGAACAGTATTCCGCCAACAGTATCCAGGTGCTGGAAGGGCTTGAAGCAGTCCGCAAGCGTCCGTCGATGTATATAGGAGACATCTCCGAGAGGGGACTCCACCACCTTGTCTATGAGGTGGTTGACAACAGTATCGACGAGGCTATGGCCGGATACTGCGACACCATAGGAGTGGAGATACTTGAGGGCAATTCCATCCGCGTGTCCGACAACGGGCGCGGTATCCCTACCGGGATGCACGAGAAGGAGCACCGTTCCGCCCTTGAGGTCGTCCTGACCGTGCTTCACGCGGGAGGCAAGTTCAGCAAGTCCAGCTACAAGGTCTCCGGAGGTCTGCACGGCGTGGGCGTGTCCTGTGTCAACGCCCTCTCAGACAGCCTGGTGGCGGAGGTGCACCGCGAAGGCAAGGTCTTCGTGCAGAAATATTCCAAGGGCAAGCCTCTCGGCCCGGTCGAGGTGACCGGCGACTGCGAGGACAGCGGTACCATAATCACCTTCCATCCGGATAAGGAGATATTTACCCAGACGATTGTCTATAAGTACGATACGCTTGCCGCCCGCCTCCGCGAGCTCTCATTCCTCAACAAGGGCATACGGATTACCCTTACCGACAGGAGGGAGACGGTGGAGGACGAGTCCGGGCAGAAGGTCTTCCGCTCCGAGGAGTTCCATTCTTCCAAGGGCCTGAGCAAATT
>CAVGPE010000054.1:0-6392 GCA_963631065.1 Ruminococcus bicirculans (ex Wegman et al. 2014) | reverse complement strand
TGTTCGCCTGGGTGTTCCGCTTCGGCTTCTTCGGACTCGGCAACCCGGGAAGCGGGGTGTGGCTCTTTGTGCTGAGCTGCCTTGTGTATGGCGTTGCGTTTGATTTCTTCAACATCTCAGGTTCGCTCTTCGTCAACGAGAATGTGGACAGGAGTATGCGCTCCTCTGCGCAGGGCCTCTTTATGCTGATGACCAACGGTCTTGGCGCGTCCATCGGCACCTGGGCCGCGGGCCTTGTCGTCAACCGCTTCGTCTATAATGCCGCGGCTCCGGACTGGAGCACCGCCTGGTATATCTTCGCCGCCTACGCCCTCGTGGTCGGAGTACTCTTTATGATTCTCTTCAAGGATCCGCAGAAAGTGAAGCATACTGTATAAAAATAGCATTTTTTATACAATACAGACAGAATTCTGAATCAAAGTTGCAAAAAGCCTGACCACAACACTGTGCGGTCAGGCTTCGTTTTGATGTTCCGCCGAACGGTTACTTATTTATTACCGCCGAGCTTTCCCGCGGCCTCCTTTGCGGCGGGATTTGCTGCGCTTCGAGGAGATTGCGGCGATAGCCGCGCCCAGAAGGAATGTCGAGATGACGATGAGCGTCATATTGCTGGCATTGTCGCCCTTGACGCGGGACCACATGGCGATGAGCGGCTCCGTCCTCTCGCCCCAGTCGTGTTCCATAGTGCTGCGCGAGATGGTCTCGGCATCGGGATACAGCACCGGGTCGGCGCAGACTGCCGTGGCCTCCGGGCCGAAGAAATAGCTCAGATTCGCCGGTGCGTACTCCTCGTCGGAGAACGCCTCCATCAGCTCCGGTGAGCCGAGCACCGATACATAGCCCGTCACCTCCACATTGCGGATGGCAATGTCCGGACGGCACATAAAGTTGATCCAGTACTTCGCCGCCTTTGTGTTGCGGGCGTATTTCGGTATCACCCAGCCGTCGAACCACACGGTGAACCCCTCTTTCGGGCAGACATATCTCAAGTCAACGCCGATTTCCTTGGCCTCCTCTATCGCCCATACCGCGTCTCCGCTCCAGGTCAGGTTGACCCAGCCGCGTTCCTGCGTCATCTGCTCCTTGCCGAAGTCAGCCTCCCAGCCCGCCACGAGGTCCTTTACCTGCTTCATATAGTTCTCCACCTCTGCGAGCGACTCGTCTGAAGAGTCGTACATCAGCTCATCAAGAGTCACCTTGCCCTCCTGCAGGTCTTTCTGCCTCAGGTAGATGATAATCTGTGAGAAGACGTCGCGCGCGGAGTCCTTGATGAAAATCTTGCCGGCGAACTTCGGATTGCGGATGATATCCCAGGTCGAAGCCTCCTCGTCGGTGACGTATTTAGCGTTGTAGAGTATGCCGGTCGTGCCCCACATATAGCCTACAGAATACTCGTTGGCGTTCTTCCCCTTGCCGTCCATCTTGTCGAAGCAGTCGCGGATGTACGGGGCGATGTTGCCGTCGATATAGTTCGGGGTCTCCCCGAAATCCCTGTCTATGGGGATGATGAGGTCTTTCTGCAGCATACGCTCGATGATGTAGTCCGACGGGCAGACCACATCGTAGTCCTCGTGTCCCTTCTCAATCTTGGAGAGCATAGTCTCGTTGACGTCGAAGGTCTGGTAGATGACCTTGACGCTTTCGCCGGTCTGTTCATGGTACCAGTTCTCGAATTCTCCGATTACCTCTTCATCGATGTAATCGGACCAGTTGTACACCTTGAGGACTTGGGTCCTGTCCTCGGCGCAGCCGCAGACAAGCGCGGCGGCCGCGATGATAGCCGCTAATCTTTTCATTGATTTATAAGTTTTTTGCTGAGCCGTGCCTGACGGAGATTGATGATCACCAGCAGCACGAGAATGATGAGGAATATCAGAGTCATCAGCGGACGCAGCTCAGGGGTCAGACCTCCCTTGCGGGCATCCGTGTAGATATAGGTGGAGAGCGTGTCCAGACCTACCGTGCCCCGGGTGAAGAATGTCACGGCGAAGTCATCCAGCGACATAGTGAACGCCAGGATGAATCCGGAGACCATCCCCGGCTTGAGTTCAGGGACGAGCACTTTCCACAGCGCCCGCGACGGGGTCGCGCCCAGGTCGAGAGCGGCCTCGTAGATGTTGGGGTTCATCTGCCGGAGTTTGGGCAGCACGCTCAGTACCACATAAGGGGTACAGAAACTGATATGTGCCAGCACCACGGTAACATAGCCCTGGCTGATGTGCAGAAATACGAAAAGCAGGAAAAGCGACACGCCCGTGATGATGTCCGGATTTATCATCGGGATATTGTTCAGGAATGTGATAGCCCCCCGCTTGCGTCCCGTGAGATTGTGGATGCCTATGGCCGCCACGGTGCCGAGCAGGGTCGAAATCCCCGCCGCTATCAGGGCGATAAGGAGAGTGTTCTCCACGGCGGAGAGCAGCGAACCCCCGCCCTGCATCTGTCCCGTGAAGAGGTTCGCGTACAACTTCGTGGAGAAGCCGGTCCAGTTGCCCAGTACCTTGCTCTCCGTAAAGGAGAATATCGCGATGAACAGCAGCGGCGCATAGAGCAGGGCGAGCAGCAGCCAGATGTAGATTTGGGCGAAAATCTTTTTCATATCCTCGAAGCGCCCTCCTCAGCGGCCTTGCTGCTGTCGGTAAACAGCGATGATATGCCGATGATTATCAGCATTATGAGCGCCAGAGCAGCTCCGTAGTTCCACATCGAGGAGTTGATATTCTCCTGGATGATGGTTCCGAAGAGCTTGATTTTGTTGTTGGTGAGGAACTCCGATATGGCGAAGGTGCTGACGGTAGGCATAAACACCATCAGTATCCCGCTCGTGACGCCGGGCATCGAGAGCGGCACGACCACCTTCCAGAACACCTTCCACGGCGTGGCCCCAAGATCCCGGGCGGCTTCCGTGTATGACTTGTCCATCCTGTTGAGTACGTTATAGATAGGATAAATCATAAACGGAAGATAGTCGTACACCATACCGAAAAGCAGCGTCCCCTTTCCGAGGCTGACGCCGAGCATATTGAAGAGCTCCGCAGTGGCGAGCGTGCGCATCAGGGCGTTGATCCACATCGGGAGAATGAACAGCACCACCGTCACCGCGCTGCGGTTAAGCTGCTTGTCGGCAAGGATATACGCCGCCGGATAGCCGAGCAGTATGCAGATGAGCGTATTTTCGATGGCCACCTCTATCGAGAGGGCGAAAGTCCCGATCGCGTCCGAATCGGAGAAGAACTTCGTGACGTTGGCGAGCGTGAAATGTCCGGAGCTGTCCTGAAACGCGTACACCAGCACCAGCACCAGCGGCAGCAGCACGAAGATTATGAGGAAAATCAGATAAGGGATGCACCAGTTGCTTCTCTTAGTCATCGCACTTCTCTATCTTGATGTCCTTCGGTGCGAAGTTCACGCCCACCAGATCTCCCTTGTCCCATATGTCATTGGTGTCCACCCAGATGTGGTCACCGCCGGAGGTAAGGACGGTGAGGTGGTAATGGTCGCCCTTGTAGAGCAGGAAATGCACCTCGCCGCCAATCATCCCGTCCTCCTGATGGTCCAGCAGCTCCACCTTGTCGAAGGCGACGCTGATCTTGACCCTGTCGCCGGATTGAAGACCCGGCTGCGGCCTGCACTCGAACTCTTCCCCGAGGAAGCGCACGCGGGTCTCGTCCACCATCTCACCCTCAAAGGTGTTGCAGAGCCGCTCCTTGTGCATCACCTGGATGTCATTCGGGCGAATGAGCAGCCCTACCGTGGATCCGACCTCGAACGCGTTGTAGTCCTGGATCATCAGCTCATATCCGCTGTCCGTATCCACGAACATCTCATAATGCACGCCCTTGAAGGTGCAGGACTTGACCGTGGCGCTGAACTGGGAGCCTTCGAGCCGGTTCATTATGTATATGTCTTCCGGACGGATTACCACGTCCACGGGGACATTCTCCCCGAACCCTTCGTCCACACAGTCGAAAGCGTGGCCGGCAAATTCTACTCTGCGGTCAGCTATCATCGTGCCGTTCAGGATGTTGGACTCCCCTATGAAGTCCGCCACGAACGAGTTCTGCGGTTCGTTGTATATGTCCACGGGACTTCCGGTCTGCTGGATTTTCCCTTCGTTCATCACGACGATGGTGTCGGAGAGCGTAAGGGCCTCCTCCTGGTCGTGGGTGACATATATGAAAGTGATGCCGAGCTTGCTGTGCATCTCCTTTAGCTCAATCTGCATATCCTTGCGCATCTTGAGGTCGAGTGCCGCAAGCGGCTCGTCGAGCAGCAGAATCTTCGGCTGGTTGACGATGGCGCGGGCGATGGCGACCCTCTGCTGCTGGCCTCCGGAGAGAGTGGACACGTCCCTGTCCTCGTAGTCGGTCATACTGACCAGCTTTAGAACTCTGCGGACCTTCCTGTCTATCTCGTCGGACGGCAGCTTGCGCAGCTTGAGTCCGAAGGCGATATTGTCATATACGTCGAGATGCGGGAAGAGCGCATAACGCTGGAACACGGTGTTGAACGGCCTCTTATATGGAGGAATGGACGAGATGTCCCTGCCGTCGAGCAGAATCTCCCCTTCATCCGGAGCGAGAAATCCCGCTATGAGCCTGAGCGTGGTGGTCTTGCCGCAGCCGGACGGGCCGAGCAGGGTCACGAACTCTCCTTTTCTGATGTTGATGCTCACATTGTCGAGCACCTTCTTGCCGGCGAATGACTTGCTGACCTGCCGGAGCGAAATGACGGTGTCGGATTTGACCATCGGACTAGAACAGTCTGAAATTGATATTCCAGCGGACTCCGGCACTCAGAGTTGTCTGGGAGATGAGAGAATTGTAGGCGAGCAGGGCGTGGAAGCGCAGTCCGGGAAGATTCCGGAACGGGCATAATTCCGCGACACCTCCGACCGTCCAGTGGTCTCCTATGACGTCGCTGTCCGGCGAAAGCACCAGAGAAGCCTTGGCGGAGAGACTGAGGCTCTCCGACGGTCCGTATTGCAGAGTGCCGGCGAACGTGCTTCCTCCGGACAGTTCGCAGAACTCCGAGGAGCCGTAGCTGTTGCTCCAGTCGAGGGTCAGGCTCGCATCGCCGAACGCGACCCGCTGTCCGAGCCATACAAGATACTTGTAGTGGTGGTGTTTGTACTCTATCGCGCTGACGCTCCAGATGTTGGACAATGCGCCGTACTCCCCTCTCCACATCGCGGAATATGCCCAAAGTCCGCTGCTGAACGGATGTTCCCCGAACGGCGAGGCGGTCATCTGCGCGCTGAAGCTGCTCATCCCGGAAGCGGTGGTGTATGCGGCCTTGCCTCCCCACTGGTAGCAGGACAGGCCGTATGCTGCCGGAGTGGAGAAGACGGGATAGATGTCCCAGTCCCATTCGTCATATTCGAAGCCTCCGGTGCTGATCATATCCTTGCCGAGCGTGAGAGTCCATCCACCCGCGCTGAAATCGGCCTTGAAATAATCCAGCCATCCCGTCGAATCGGAGTGACCTATATATTTATAGGGCCATAGGCAGTCCTCGCTGTCATATTGCAGCCAGTGGTTGACTATAGTCCAGGAAAAATGCTCCGAGAACGAGCCTTCGAAAAGGGTGTAAAGTGAAGAATTGCCAAGGTCGAACCCGAATTCCGAATCTTCGGAACTGTAGCCCGGGTTTGCGTCAAGGCGTGGAATGACGGTAACCTCGGCGTGCCTACCGAGGTCGTCAGCCTCTTGCGAGTGCGCAAGGAAGCCCAGCAGCAAGGCTGCGATCGATAAAACTGTTTTCTTCATTTCTTACCATAAAAAGGGTTTTGGTGAAACTTGGCCGCGAAGATACGAAAAAAAATTGTAGATTTGCTTCCCGAAAATTAATACCTCCGGTAATGTACGATTTTGACGAAATAATCGACCGTCGCGGCACGCGGTGCTGCAAGGTCGACACCCTCAAGGAAACTTACGGGCGCGACGACCTCACGTCCCTCTGGATTGCGGATATGGATTTCCGCACCCCGGACTTCATCCTCGACGCGCTGCGCCGCAGACTCGACCACCCCATACTCGGCTACCCGACCACCGGCTCCGACTATTTCGAGATAGTCTCCGCCTGGGTGGAATCCCTGCACGGCTGGAAGGTCGCCCCGGAACATTTCCGCTTCATCCCGGGGATAGTCAAGGGACTGGGCTTTGCCGAGCGCTGCTTCCTCAAACCGGGGGACAAGGTAATAATACAGCCTCCGGTCTATCACCCATTCCACAATGTCACGGTGG
The DNA here is from genome assembly GCA_963631065.1 of Ruminococcus bicirculans (ex Wegman et al. 2014). Classification (GTDB taxonomy): domain Bacteria; phylum Bacteroidota; class Bacteroidia; order Bacteroidales; family UBA932; genus Cryptobacteroides. The sequence continues at coordinate 147 of CAVGPE010000054.1, read as the reverse complement.
CCTGCGGCTTCGAGGTCGTGAACAATCCGCTCCGTCCCGTGTATGACGGGGACGGATTCCTGCAGACCTACGAGATGGACCTCGACTCTCTCGAGAATCTCATCGACGACAAGACCAGGATGCTCATACTCTGCAACCCCCACAACC
>CAVGPE010000053.1:0-27735 GCA_963631065.1 Ruminococcus bicirculans (ex Wegman et al. 2014) | reverse complement strand
CATTCGCCTGCACGAAGATTACCCTCACAAGCAACAACTCTTCCGACGCCCTCGCAGGCACGATCAGCATAAGCATAGCTGACAACGACACTCCGACAGCCTCCATCGCTTCCGACGCCTCATACTCCGTCTCGATAGAGGGCGACATCGCCGCGAACACCGCCTGCTACATCGCAGTGCTTCCGGGTACGCTTTCCAGCGGCTTCCAGCTCGTCCTCACAGACAGCGAGAACAACGAAATCACAAAGGAAAGCTCCAACACTCTGGAAATCAAGCGCAACATCATCACCGACCTCGGCAGCATCAGCAATACCGATGGCGGCACCATCCCTTACGTCACCTTCTCGGCGGACTCCGAGCAGAAGTTCAAGATGACACTGAATGGATATTCAATAACAAACACATTTGAATATTCCGTAGGAGACGGTGAGTGGCAAAACATCACATTTGGCTCCGAATTACCATTCGGAGGCACCTTAGGAGACTTGAGACTGCGCGGAAAGAACAACATCGGCACAGCGACAAGTGGATACTGGGCCGATTACATCACCATTGGCTTCACGGACGCGAATGTGAAGGTAAAATGTTCCGGAGACATCAGGACGCTGGTTGACTATGAGAACTACTCAACTGTCAGCACTGAGAACGCGAGATTCAACTATCTGTTCTACGAATGCACCGCCCTCACTTCCGCTCCAGCATTGCCTGCAAAAACACTTGCAGAAAACTGCTATTATAGTATGTTCTTTAACTGCACCTCGCTCACAACTGCTCCGGAACTGCCCGCAGAGACACTTGTGAACAACTGCTATAATAGTATGTTCTACGGCTGCACCTCGCTTGAAACCGCCCCGGAACTGCCCGCAGAGGCACTCGCAACCTACTGCTATGATTCTATGTTCTACGGTTGCACGTCGCTCACAAAAATAATCCTCAGAGCCACTTCAATTGAAGACGGATCGCTGAAATCTTGGCTTTATGGCACTGTCCCGGAGTCAACGGACGGGAAAACCCGCACCATCTATACGAATCTTGACCTTACGGAAAATACGGACTATCCCACCGGATGGACACTCAAGTCTCTTAGCGAACTCACCACCGACTGACAGTCGAGGACATACCTTGTTATTAAAAAAACCGCCGCATCCGCAGCGGTTTTTTTAATAATTCCTATATTTGCGCCGTTTTTCCGGCAAGGCCATCTCCGGGCAGAAAACGGCCGGCCGGGGAAATCGGTCAGTTAGAGAGAGCGTATTATTATGGAGCAAAAAATGTCTGCCGGGAACTGGGCCGCCCTGATAGGGCTTGCCTGCGCTGCCTTCATATTCAACACCTCGGAGTTCGTGCCGATAGGACTCCTCAGCGACATCGGAGCCGATTTCGGGCGCAGCGAAGCCGAGACCGGGATGCTGATATCGGTATATGCGTGGATGGTGATGCTGCTCTCGCTGCCTCTGACCCTGGCATTCTCAAGGATGGAGATGCGCCGGCTGCTGCTCGCGGTGATTGCGCTGTTCACCCTCTTCCAGGGACTCTCCTTCCTGTCCGCCTCCTACGGGATGCTGATGTGCGCCCGCATCGGGGTCGCCTGCACCCACGCCCTCTTCTGGTCCATCATACCTCCGATAGCCGTCCGCACCGTCCCGCAGGACTTCCGCGCCCTCGCGCTGAGCGTCGTCGTCACGGGCACTTCGATAGCGGTCATAATGGGTATGCCGCTCGGACGCGCCATAGGCCTGCAGATAGGCTGGAGGATGACTTTCCTGAGCATCGGAGGATTCTCGCTGCTCACCCTCATACTGGTCGCGCTGACCCTGCCTCCGCTTCCGGCAGGCAAGGGAGTGAGCCTGCACGGCCTGCCGCTTATGCTGCGCAACAGGGTTCTCGTCGGCATATATGTCTTCACCCTGCTCTTCGCCACGGCCTACTACACCGCCTACAGCTATATCGAGCCGTTTCTCAAGCAGATCGGAGGGATGTCGGAAGGGACAATCACCGGCACTCTGATGATCTTCGGCTGCGCGGGCCTGGCCGGGAGTCTCGCCTTCTCCAAATTCTACTCGCGATACCGCTTCCGCTTCGTCGGCCTCTCGGTGGCCGGGCTGACGGCCGCCCTCGCGCTGCTGCTTCCGTTCTCGTTCAGCCACGGCCTGCTCATCGCGCTGTGTGCCCTATGGGGCATATCCGTGACCGCATACAACGTGGCGATGCAGTCGGAAGTGATAGCCGCCTCCAGCGAAGACGAGTCCGCCGTCGCGATGTCGATATTCTCCGGCATATTCAACCTCGGCATAGGCTGCGGAGCCCTTGCGGGAGGAAGCGTCTGCACACACCTCTCCCTGTCCTGGGTGGGGTTCGCCGGGGCGGTCCTCGCTCTTGCGGCCCTGCTCTACTGGCAGCTGCGTCTGCGCCGGCTGATGACACGATGAGGGGATTAATATAATTTTCTTATTTTTGCGGTATGCAAGAGACGAACGAGACTACAGAAGTCCTGGAAGTGGCATCCGCAGCCGGGCACATACTTCTTGAGAACGGGGCCGAAATCTCGCGCGTAGAGGAGACTATGGAGAGGATAGCATCCCACTTCGGGGTGGATTCCGGACACTTTTACGTCATCAGCAACGGCATCTTCACCACCGGCCCGTCCGGGAGGTACGCCAATGTCGAATTCATCCCCATACGGGGCATACAGCTCTCCAAGGTCGTACAGGTCAACCGGCTGAGTTACGACATAGCGGCCGGCAGATGCAGCCTCGCGCAGGCCGGGAAGCGGCTTGAAGAGATTCGCAGCGCTCCCGACAAGCCCGCCTGGGAACAGATTGCCGGAGCGGCTTTCGGCGCGGCGGGATTCTGCGCGGTGTTCGGAGGCGGATTCACGGACTGCGGCGCGGCCTTCACAGTGGGTGCGCTGATGTACTGTTTCTGCCTTTTCGTCAGTTCGCGCTTCCTCTCCAAGATAGTCGGAGGCATCTGCAACGCCCTCGTCACCACCCTGCTCTGCCTCGCCTCGCACAGGGCCGGCTTCGGGGACAGCCTCAGCAATATCATCATCGGAGCGGTGATGCCCCTGATACCGGGAGTGCCGTTCGTCAACGGGGTCAGGGACCTTGCCAATTCGGACTATATCTCCGGCCTCACCCGCCTGACCGACGCTATGCTCGGATTCATCTGCATCGCTCTCGGAGTCAGCATCAGCTTTCTGTTTGACGGCTATCTGTTCGGAGGGATGATTGTGCTGAGCGGTATGAGCGTCAGCCCGCAGACTTCCGGGATTCTTCTTCAGATGCTCGCGGCCTTCATAGGCACCTTCGCCTTCGCGATATTGTTCGGCGCTCCTCGGCAGCAATATGTCACCGCCGGGCTGATAGGCTCCGTCGGCTGGGGCTTATTCCTGCTGCTCACCGGATTATGTTCCACGGGGGTCACGGCGGGCATAGTGGCTTCGACAGTCGTAATCTGCATCCTGTCCCGATTCACCGCAGTGGTCGACAAATGCCCCAGCACCGTATATCTCCTCTGCGGCATCTTCCCCCTCGTGCCGGGAGCCGGCATATTCTGGTTCACCTACTATCTTGTATCCAATCAGTTCCGTCTCTCGATGGAAACGGGATTCACCGCAGCCAAGGCCGCCATCGCCATCGTGCTGGGCATCATCATCGCGATGGAACTCCCGCAGCGCCTCTTCTCCGGGAAGAGATTACGCCGCTGACCCCTGCGGAAACTCGGAAAATTTCCGTATATTTGACCTGCTGACACATAACTTTTGTATTTAGGAACATTTCGAGAGCGGATGTCTTTTGGAAGGTTTCTCATTGCTTGCGAAATTTGAGTTTTATATATGAAAAGGATTGTCGAATGTGTCCCCAACTTCAGCGAGGGACGCAACAAGGAAGTAATCAACAGGATAGTGGCCGCGATCACGGGAGCGGAAGCCCCCGGAAGCGGAGAAAAGGTCAAACTGCTCAATGTGGATCCCGGTGAGGCCACCAACCGCACGGTGGTGACGTTCGCAGGCTCTCCCGAAGCCGTATGCGAAGCGGCATTCAGAGGGGCGGAAGCGGCCGGGGAACTGATAGATATGAGGAAGCACCACGGAGCGCATCCGCGTTCCGGAGCAACGGACGTGCTGCCGCTGATTCCTGTCGCGGGCATCACGCTCGAAGAGTGCGCAAAACTCGCGCGGGAACTCTCGGAGCGCATCTGGAAGCAGCTGGGCATCCCGTGCTACTGCTACGAGGCCGCGGCCTTCAGGCCGGAGAGGAAAAATCTCGCCGTGTGCAGGGCGGGAGAATACGAAGCCCTGCCGGAGAAGATTTCCGACCCGGACCGCAGACCGGACTTCGGCCCGCAGGAGTACAATGAGACCGTGGCCAAGTCAGGAGCGAGCAATGTCGGCGCGAGGGGCTTCCTGATAGCCGTCAATTTCAACCTCAACACAACCTCCACCCGCCGCGCTTCCGCAGTGGCGTTCGACGTGCGCGAGAAAGGGCGCAAGGCGCGCGAGGGCGGCTCTCTGACCGGCAAGGTGCTGAAAGACTCGGACGGCAGGGACATCTGGATTCCCGGCACTCTTAAGGGATGCAAGGCGATAGGCTGGTATATAGACGAATACGGCATCGCGCAGGTGTCGATGAACATCACGGACATCGAGGCGACGCCGCTGCACAAGGCCTTCGAGGAGGTCTGCCGCGCAGCAGCCGCGAGAGGTCTGAGGGTGACGGGCAGCGAAATCGTGGGACTCGTACCGAAGAAGTCGCTCACGGATGCGGGGCGGTATTTCCTTGAGAAGCAGCAGCGCTCCACCGGCATCAGCGAGGAGGAAATCATCAAGATAGCGGTCAAGTCCATGGGACTCGACGACCTCAGGCCGTTCGACCCGAAGGAGAAGATCATCGAATACCTTATGGCGGACGAGGACCTGACCGCGCAGAAGGAAAGGCTCGTGAGGATGAGCCTCAAGGCCTTCGCCGACGAGACAGCATCAGAATCGCCCGCCCCGGGAGGCGGCTCCATCTCCGCATATATGGGGGCGCTCGGAGCCGCGCTCGGCACTATGGTGGCCAATCTCTCCGCCCACAAGAGGGGCTGGGACGAGAGGTGGAAGGAGTTTTCCGACCAGGCCGACAGGGGTCAGGAGGTGATGCGCGAACTCGTGGAACTCGTCGATGAGGACACCGCCGCGTTCGACAGGATTATGGAGACCCTCAAGATGCCCAAAGGCAGCGAAGAGGAGAAGGCCTCCCGCGCCGCAGCCCTCGAAGCGGCCACTCTCTATGCCGCCCAGGTGCCTCTGCGCACGATGAAAGCCGCACTCAAGGCGCTTCCGCTATGCCTCGCTATGGCCCGCACCGGCAACCCGGCCTCGGCCTCAGACGCGGGAGTCGGAGCTCTCGCGGCGACGGCGGCGGTCAGAGGGGCGCAGCTCAACGTGCGCATCAACTCCGCCGGCCTTGCCGACAGGGAGAAAGCCTCGGAACTCGTCTCCGAAGCCGAGCGCATAGCGAAGGAGGCTCTTACGCTGCAGGAGGAAGTTCTGGAAACAGTAAACAGCCACATAAAATAGCGCTCTATGGACGATCATCACCACCATCTCAGCTGGCAGGAGGAGATACTCGAGGGCATCCCGTCCTATCTTCCCGAAGCCAAGCCATACGACACGCAGATAAACCACGCTCCGCGCCGCAAGGACATATTGAGCCGCAGTGAGAAGGCCCTCGCCCTGCGCAATGCGCTCAGATATTTCCCGAAGCATCTGCATCCCGTCCTCTCGAAGGAGTTCGCTCAGGAACTCCGGGACTACGGACGCATCTATATGTACCGCTACCGCCCGTCAAATGAGATTTTCGCCCGTCCGATAGGAGAATATCCGGCGCGCAGCACTCAGGCGGCGGCGATTATGGCGATGATACAGAACAATCTCGACCCCCGCGTCGCGCAGCATCCGCACGAGCTGATAGTCTACGGCGGCAACGGGGCCGCCTTCCAGAACTGGGCGCAGTACCGCCTGGCTATGAAGTATCTCGCCGAGATGGACGATGACCAGACCCTCTCGATGTATTCCGGCCTGCCGCTCGGACTCTTCCCCAGCCACAGGGACGCGCCGCGCGTCGTGGTGACCAACGGAATGGTGATACCCAACTACTCCGGCCGCGACGAATACGAGAAGTTCAATGCGCTGGGAGTGTCGCAGTACGGACAGATGACCGCAGGCTCATATATGTACATAGGGCCGCAGGGCATCGTGCACGGCACGACCATCACGGTGATGAACGCCGCGAGGATGCAGCTGCGCAAGAGAGGACTCGAAGGAAGCCGGGAGGATATGAAGGGGGTGCTCTTCGTCACCGCCGGCCTCGGAGGAATGTCCGGGGCGCAGCCCAAGGCCGGAAACATAGCCGGAGTGGTGAGCGTCACGGCTGAAATCAACCCCCTTGCGGCCCGCAAGCGATTTGAGCAGGGCTGGGTGGACGAGCTGCACGGAAGCCTCGACGAACTCCTGCCGCGCATCCGCCGGGCCGTGTCGGACAGGGAGACCGTTTCCCTTGCCTATGTGGGCAATGTGGTGGACCTCTGGGAAAGGCTCGCCGCCGAAGATGTCAGAGTGGATCTCGGCTCCGACCAGACCTCGCTTCACAACCCGTGGGCCGGAGGCTATTATCCGGCAGGCTACAGCCTGGAGGAGTCGCAGAGGATGATGGCCGCCGAGCCGGAGAGATTCCGCGAAGCGGTGCAGGCCTCGCTCCGCAGACAGGTGGCCGCCATCAACGCCCTGAGCTCGCGGGGGATGTATTTCTTCGACTACGGCAACGCCTTCCTGCTCGAGAGTTCCCGCGCCGGGGCGGACATTCTCCGTCCTGACGGGTCGTTCCGCTATCCTTCCTATGTGGAGGATATTATGGGGCCGCTATATTTCGACTACGGCTTCGGTCCGTTCCGCTGGGTATGCATGTCCCAGAACCCGTCCGACCTCGCGAAGAGCGATTCGATTGCGGTCGAGGTGCTGCGCGAACTCGCGGAAGACGCTCCGGAGGAGATCCGCCACCAGATGCAGGACAACATACACTGGATCGAGGAGGCCGGCAGAAACCGCCTTGTGGTCGGCTCACAGGCCCGCATCCTCTACGCCGACTGCCAGGGACGCACAAGGATTGCGCTCGCGTTCAACGATGCGATACGCAGCGGGGAGATAAGTGCGCCCATTGTCCTCGGACGCGACCACCACGACGTCTCCGGGACGGACTCCCCGTTCCGTGAGACCGCCAACATCTGCGACGGCTCCCGCTATACGGCGGATATGGCCGTGCAGAACGTGATAGGCGATTCCTTCCGGGGAGCGACCTGGGTCTCCATACACAACGGAGGCGGAGTCGGCTGGGGAGAAGTCATCAACGGCGGCTTCGGGATGGTGATAGACGGAAGCGGGGAGGCGGCGCGGCACATCAGGGAGATGCTGTTCTGGGACGTCAACAACGGCATAGCCCGGCGCAGCTGGGCCCGCAATCCGGGGGCCATGAGCGCCATCCTCAGAGAGACGGGGCGCAGCCCGCAGCTCAAGGTCACCCTGCCGGAGATTGCCGACGACAACATTATCGAAGAAGCACTTGAATCATTATGACACACTACATATCATCCGCACATCTCACCCTCGGACGGGTGAAGGAAATCATAGACGGCAACGAGAAACTCGCCCTCTCGGAAGAGGCGGCGGGGGCGATAGAGAAATGCCGCCGCTATCTCGACACCAAGATGGAGGACATCGGGAGGCCTATTTACGGCGTGACCACGGGCTTCGGCTCGCTGTGCGACGTCAGCATCCCGGCGGACAAGCTCTCGCAGCTCCAGTACAATCTGGTCGTGTCGCACGCCTGCGGCTCCGGAGAGAGAGTCCGGGCGGAAATCGTGAAGCTGATGCTGCTGCTCAAGATACAGTCCCTCTCCTACGGACATTCGGGAGCGCAGCTCGCCACGGTGCAGAGGCTCGTGGATATGTACAACAACGACATCCTCCCCATAGTCTATCAGCACGGCTCGCTCGGAGCGTCCGGAGACCTCGCTCCCCTCGCCCACCTCTGTCTGCCGCTGCTGGGACTGGGTGAAGTCCTCTATAAAGGTGAGGTAAGGCCGAGCGGAGAGGTCGCGGCGGAATTCGGCTGGGAGCCGGTTACGCTGCAGTCCAAGGAGGGGCTGGCCCTGCTCAACGGCACGCAGTTTATGAGCGCGCACGCTGTATGGTGCCTTCTCAAGAGCCGCCGCCTGTCGTTGTGGGCCGACCTCATCGGGGCCATCTCGCTCGACGCCTACGACGGGAGGATAGAGCCTTTCTACCCGCTGACGCATCAGCTGCGTCCGCACAGGGGGCAGATAGAGACGGGAGAGCGGTTTATGCGGCTGCTGGAAGGCAGCGAACTTGCCGTAAGGCCGAAGAAGCACGTGCAGGACCCGTATTCGTTCCGCTGCATCCCGCAGGTCCACGGCGCGGTCAAGGACTGCATACGCTATGTGGAATCGGTGGTGGAGACGGAGATCAACAGCACCACCGACAACCCTAACGTATTCCCGGACGAGGATATGATTATCTCGGCGGGCAATTTCCACGGCGAACCTATAGCGCTGCCTATGGACGCTCTCGCCGTCGGGATGTCGGAACTCGCCAACATCTCGGAAAGGCGCACCTTCAGGCTGATTTCGGGTCAGAGGGGGCTGCCGCCGTTCCTCGTCTCGGCATCGGGACTCAACAGCGGATTTATGATTCCGCAGTACACCGCAGCCTCCATCGTCAGCCAGAACAAGGGCCTCTGCTGGCCTGCGTCCTGCGACTCCATCCCGTCCTCGCAGGGACAGGAGGACCACGTAAGTATGGGGTCGAATTCGGCTACCAAGCTCGTGCGGGTGGTGGACAATGTGGAGGAGGTGCTGGGCATAGAGCTGCTCAACGCGGTGCAGGCCCTCGACTTCCGCCGTCCGGAGAGGACTTCCCCCCTGCTGGAGAAGATTGTCGCGGACTACCGCAGGGAGGTGCCTTTCGTCGACAACGACAGCTATATGCATCCGCTTATCGAGAAGTCAGTGCGCTTCCTCCGCGAGGAGCGGATAGCGGAAGACATTTAAGAAGCCGCTTATGAAAAGCCTGCTCTTCACCGGCATCAAGGAACTTGCCGGCATAGCTCCGGAGGGTCTCCTGCGCCGCGAGGGGGCGGAGATGTCGGAGTTTCCGAGCCTGCACAACGCCTGGCTCAGCGTCGAGGACGGACTGATTTCCGGCTTCGGGGAGATGTCCTCCTGCCCGGAGGACTCCGGGGCGTTCGACGAGGTCGTCGATGCCGAAGGCTGCCTGATGCTGCCCTCGCTGTGCGACTCCCACACCCACATCGTCTACGCCGGCTCCCGCGAAGGGGAATTCATCGACAAGATCAACGGCCTGTCCTACGGGGAGATAGCCGCGCGCGGCGGCGGAATTCTAAATTCCGCCGACCTGTTGCACGCAACAGGCGAGGACTCGCTCTACGAGCAGAGCCTCGCCCGCGCGCGGGAGATGGTCGCGAAGGGAAGCGGCGCAATAGAAATCAAGAGCGGCTACGGCCTTAACGTCGAGGACGAGCTGAAGATGCTCCGCGTGATACGCCGCATCAGGGAAAGCATCCCCGCTGTAGTCCGCGCCACCTTCCTCGGCGCACACGCCGTCGGACGGGAATATCTCGGACGCAGAGAGGATTATGTGCGCATGGTCTGCGGGCAGATGCTCCCGAGAGTGGCCGAAGAGGGGCTTGCCGACTTTGTCGACGTATTCTGCGACGAAGGCTTCTTCACTCCGCAGGATATGGCGGAGATACTTGAGGCCGGCTCCCGCTACGGCCTGAGGGCCAAAGTGCATATAGACGAAATCGCCGTCACGGGAGGACTCGATGTCGCGCTGCGCTACGGGGCGCTGTCCGTCGACCATCTTGAGCAGACGGGAGAGGAAGGCATCAATGCGCTCAAAGGCAGTGAGACTATGCCGACCATGCTGCCGGGATCCTCGTTCTTCCTCGGTCTCCCCTACGGCAAGGCCCGCGACTTCATCGGAGCGGGACTCGGAGTGGCCCTCGCCAGCGACTACAACCCCGGCTCGTCGCCGTCAGGAGATATGCGCTTCGTGATGGCCCAGGGCTGCATCAAGATGCGGCTCACCCCGGAGCAGGCCCTCAATGCCTGCACTCTCAACGGAGCTTATGCGATGGGAGTCAGCGACATCTGCGGATCCGTGACGGTCGGCAAACTCGCCAACCTCATACTCACGGAGCCGCTTCCGTCACTGGGATTCATCCCCTACTGCTACACCTCGCCGTTCATCCGCGCCCACTACCTCAAAGGGCAGGCTGTCGTCTGAACAGTTTCCGGAGCAGCTTTCCGCTCTCGATGACCACTCCCGGGAAGATGGACATCCCGGCAATCCACCACCACTGCTCCGCGTTGAGCGGCGTCACATGGAAGATTTCCTGAGCGGCAGGTATCAGCAGCACGCCGAGCATCAGCACAAGCACGAACACTACGGCCGCCCACAGATATTTGTTGGTGAAGAGATTGTGTACTATGGCATTATGTCCGGCCCTGACGCAGAAGAGTATGCTCAGCTGTGAGAGAGCCACCACGGCGAATGCCATCGTCGTACCCGTCTGAGGCGAAGTCCTCGCACCGACATACCACGCACCGAGCGAAAGCCCGGCAATCAGCAGCCCCCGGAAAATCGAATTGAGCGTAAACGAGCGGGTCAGTATCCCGGCCTTGGGGTCTATCGGCTTACGCTTCATTATCCCCTCCTCCGCAGTGTCAAATCCCAGGGCCAGCGCCGGAAGACTGTCGGAGACGAGATTGATCCAGAGTATATGTATAGGAAGCAGCGGTGCCGGAAGATTGAGTATGACCGCCATAAAGAGCAGCGTCAGCTCGCCGAAATTGGTCGAGAGCAGGAAGCGGACCGCCTTGAGCACATTGTCGTAGATGCGGCGGCCCTCCTCGACTGAAGTGACTATCGTGGCGAAATTGTCATCGCTCAGCACCACGTCGGCGGCCTCCTTCGACACGTCAGTACCGGTAATGCCCATAGCTACCCCGATGTCGGCGAGTTTGAGCGCCGGAGCGTCGTTGACACCGTCACCGGTCATCGCGACTACTTCCCCGTTGCTCTTGAAAGCCTTGACTATCCGCAGCTTATGCTCCGGAGACACTCTGGCGAAGACGGAAGCCGTGCGGACAGCCTCGCGGAGCTGCCCGTCGGACATCTTCTCCACTTCAGCCCCGGTATATGCGCTGTCGGAGTCGTGCATTATCCCCAGATCCCTGGCTATGGCGATGGCGGTGATCTTGTGGTCTCCGGTGATCATCACCGGACGGATTCCCGCCTCGCCGCACTTGGCCACCGCATCGCGCACCTCGTCACGCGGCGGGTCAATCATTCCTACCATACCCACAAAGATGAGGTCCTTCTCCGCATCTGCGGTCGCATCGAGCAGCTCGGCGTTCTTATATGCCATACACAGCACACGGAGGGCGTCTGCCGCCATCCCTGTGTTGATTTCCGACAGTCTTGCGGCGTCTTCTTTCGTAAGCGGACGCACGACGCCGGCATCGAGTATCCTGTTGCAGCGTGCCAGAAGTTCATCGAAACCGCCCTTCACCGCGAGGAAAAGCCCCCCGTCGGGATCCGAATGGACGGTGGTCATAAGTTTCCTCTCGGAGTCGAAAGGTATCTCGGAGACACGCGGATATTTCTCCTCCATCTCGGACTTCAGAACCGAGAGTTTCTCGCCCATGGCGATGAGGGCCGTCTCGGTCGGGTCACCTATGGGCTGCCCGTCCTCATTGATGCTCGCGTCGTTGCACAGCACGGCGATGTCCACGAGTTCACGCGAATCCTCCGGGAAGGATTTCACGACGGTCATCCTGTTCTGCGTGAGCGTACCGGTCTTGTCGGAGCATATCACGGTAGTGCATCCAAGGGTCTCCACGGACGGCATATTGCGGACTATCGCGTTGCGCTTCGCAAGTCTCTGCACCCCTACCGCAAGCACGATGGTGGACACCGCAGGGAGTCCCTCAGGAATCGCCGCCGCAGCAAGGCTCACCGCCGTCATAAACATCGTCAGCAAATCGTGTCCATAGACGAGACCTACTATGAATATCACCACGGAAGCGGCGAGCGAAGCCCAGGCCAGAGCCTTCCCGAGCTTGTCAAGACGGATCTGGAGCGGGGTCTTGAACTCCGGCACGGCCTGTATCATAGACGCTATCCTGCCCACTTCGGTGTCACCGCCGGTCCCGACCACGACTCCCCTTCCGCGTCCGTACGTGACGGAGCAGGACTGGAAAGCCATATCCGTCCTGTCACCCAACGGGACTTCCCCCTCTATGCGGGCGGTGTTCTTCTCCACCGGAAGGGATTCTCCGGTGAGGGCGGCCTCCTGCACCTTGAGGTTGACAGCCTCGATGAGGCGGATGTCCGCCGGTATCGAGTCTCCGGTCTCTATCTCCACCACATCTCCAGGCACCAGCGTCCGCGACTCCACTATCTGGAGTTCACCGTCCCTTACGACCTTGCAGTGCGGGGCGGACATCCTCTTCAGGGCGTCGAGCGACTTCTCGGCCTTGAACTCCTGCACCACTCCTATGATGGCGTTGAGCACCACTATGGCCAGTATTATTATGGAATCGGTAAAACCCTCCCCGTTGATATAGCCCACCACGCCGGAGACCACTCCCGCGATGATGAGCACGATTATCATAAAGCTCTTGAACTGGTTGAGAAACTTCACTGCAAGGCTCGTATGCGGGGCCTGGGCGAGTTCATTGGGACCGTATTTCAGAAGCCGGGACGAGGCTTCTTCCGCGCCAAGTCCCGACTCGAGATTCGTGTGAAGTTTTTCCGCAGTTTCCTTTTCGGAATAGTTGTAATAGCTCATTCTTTTAAAGGTTTCTTATTCCCAGCCCAAAATCTTCTTGAAGTCGTAGTACTCCGGATTGTCCACATAAGCCTTCGCCGCCTCATAGTCGGACGGGGAGATGAAGTGGCAGATGTGTTCGAAGTAGTTTTTCGCCGTGCCGCAGCTGATGTCCACGCGGCGCGGAGGAATCTTGCCCTCGGCGTTCTGCAGGCTGTGCAGGTAGAGAGGCTTGGCCTCGCCGTAGGCGTCGACATAGACCATACATCCGGTCTCGCCCTTGGCATAGAGGTCATATACTCCCATAGCGAGTTCCGTGCAGTAGGTCAGATCGAAGGCCACAGGATCCTGACAGCGTATGTCGTAGCCTATTTCCACCGGACGGGTCTTGACCTTGAGGCGGGTCTGCTTCATAGCCTTCTCGAGGAGTTCGTCGAAGAGTACGGACTTGGAAATCTTGCCGAGTTCCGGGTGTCCGTGTTCGTCGTAGGTCATATGCACGCCCGCGGACTTGATATCCTCCTCGGCCAGGTCGTGGAACACTCCCTCGGCCACCACGATGGTGCCGTAGTCAAGGCCCAGAATTTTGCGCCTGATGATGGACGAGAGCGAGAGGCGGATAATCTTGTCGATGGTGATGTCGGTCTTGTTGAACATCTCCGGGATGATGGTCATAGGGCAGTGGGTGGCCTCGCCTATGCCCAGAGCCAGATGCCCGGCGGAACGTCCCATAGCGGAGATGAGCAGCCAGTTGCCTGAAGTGCGCGCGTCCTCATAGACCGTGGACGCGATGTGCGCCCCCTCGTTCTTGGCGGAGTTGAATCCGAAGGTCGGAGCATTGTCCGGCAGAGGGAGGTCGTTGTCTATAGTCTTCGGAACGTGTATGTTGCGTATCGGATATTTCTTCCTCTCGAGGAAGGTGGCTATGCGGTTGGCCGTGGATGCGGTGTCGTCGCCGCCTACGGTCACGAGCAGCTTGATGTTGTTGTCCCTGAAGAGGTCGAGATTGAAGTTCTTCTCGAAATCCTCGTCCGTCGGCTTGAACCGGCTCATCTGCAGATGGGAGCCGCCGCGCTTGAAGTAGTAGTCCGCCTTGAGGAAGTCGATATCCTCGATGCGCGGCGTCTTGGAAAAGAGGCCGCTGTAACCGCCGTGAAGGCCGATTACCCTATAACCGTTGCTTAAAAAAGTCTTGGCGACGGAACAAACCACAGTGTTCATTCCCGGGGCAGGACCGCCTCCGCAGAGAATAATTACAGAATCTTTCATATTGACATTATTGACTATTTGCAAAAACAAATCCCGCAAATTTACTGATTATCCGCCAAATTCACAAGGGAGACATTTCGAGAAAAGGAATTATCCGGAAAATTGTCTAAATTTGTGGTTTATTATGGACAGAAACGCCGCAGCAGACAGGATAAAGGAACTCAGGAGCATCCTGAGCGAGAACAGCCGCCGATACTATGTCGACAACGCCCCCACCATGAGCGATTTCGACTTCGACGTCCTTATGCACGAGCTGGAGGCTCTGGAGGCCGAATGGCCCGAATTCGACAGTCCGGATTCCCCTACCCGCAGGGTGGGTTCCGACCTGGGGGATCCGGATGCCGGAAGCCCCGACGTCGGACGGCAAGGCGGCTTCGTGCAGCGTCCCCACCGCTACCCTATGCTCTCTCTGGGCAACACCTATTCCATCTCTGAGATAGAGGAGTTCACGGAGCGGGCGGAAAGGGCTTTGGGCGGAAGAGAATTCAGCTACAGCTGCGAACTCAAGTTCGACGGCACGGCCATCTGCCTGACATACCGTAAGGGGAAGCTGTTCCGCGCCCTGACTCGGGGCGACGGGGTGAAGGGCGACGACGTCACCGCAGGCGCGATGAAAATCTCCAATATCCCCCACCGTCTGCACGGAGACTTCCCGGAAGAGTTCGAAATACGGGGCGAAGTGCTGATGCCCTACAAGGCCTTCGAACGCCTCAACGCGGAGCGCGAAGACATCGGTGAAGCGCCATTCGCGAACCCGCGCAACGCCGCGTCCGGCTCGCTCAAGCTCGCCGACCCGGAAGAGGTCGCGCACAGAGGGCTGTGGTGCACCCTGTACCATATCCCGGCCGAATCCGTCAGTTTCAGCTCCCACGCCGAAGCGCTCGACGCTGCGGAGAGCTGGGGGCTTCCCGTCTCCGACAAACGCCGCATCTGCCGCAACATAGGCGAAATAGAAGAATATATCCGCTATTGGGACACTGCCCGCAGCGGGCTTCCCTACGCCACTGACGGGATAGTCATCAAAATCAACGAACTCTCCAGCCAGAGGGCCCTGGGATACACCGCCAAGTCTCCGAGGTGGGCCGTGGCGTTCAAGTTCAAGGCGGAACAGGTATGCACCCGGCTGCTGAGCATAGACTATCAGGTGGGACGCACCGGCGCGGTCACCCCAGTGGCCAACCTCGAACCGGTGCAGCTCGGCGGTACGGTCGTGAAACGCGCGACGCTCAACAACGCCGGACAGATGCGCGAAATGGACATACGCGTCGGCGACTATGTGACGGTGGAGAAAGGCGGGGAGATAATTCCGAAAATCACCGGCATAGACCTCAGCCGGAGGACGGAGGGCGCTCCCGTACCCGAGTTCCCGAAGTTCTGCCCCGACTGCGGCGCGCCGCTGGTGAAGGCCGAAGACGGGGCCAAGTGGTTCTGTCCCGACTCTGACGGCTGCCCTATGCAGCTCAAGGGCCGTATGCTTCACTTTATGTCCCGCAGGGCGATGAACATACTCGCCGGAGAAGCCACTGTGGAGCAGCTCTACGACGGCCGCCTCGCGCTCAGCCCGGCGGACCTCTACGGCATAGCCAAGATTCAGCTCGTGGGGCTGGAGGGCTGGCAGGACAAGTCCGCGCAGAAATTCCTGGACAGCATCGAAGCCTCGAAGGGAGTACCTTTCGGGCGCGTGCTTTTCGCCCTGGGGATACGCTATGTCGGGGAGAGCACCGCGAAGAGCCTCGCCGCCCATTTCAAAGACATAGACAGCCTCGCCTCGGCAAGCGAAGAGCAGCTGCTCGAAGTGGAGGACGTGGGGGCAGTGATAGCGCGGAGCGTGTACGAATATCTGCACGACCCCGTCCGTCTCAAGGAGATAGACAGGCTTCGCAAGGCGGGTCTGCGCTTCAGCGCCGAAGACTCCGAAGCCGCGCTGTCCGACAGCCTCGCCGGGATGACGGTCGTGGTGTCCGGCAACTTCAGCCTCAGCCGCGACCGGATGAAGGAAATCATAGCGGAACACGGCGGCAAGGTCACTTCATCAATCAGCAAAAACACCTCCTTCCTGCTGGCCGGATCGAAGAGCGGGCCTGAGAAACTGCGCAAGTGCGCCGAACTCGGCATAGAGATAAAGTCGGAGGAGGAGTTCTTCGCTATGCTGCCGTCCACATCAAAGGGCGGCGGAGCAGAGGAGAGCATAAAGGAACTCAGTCTGTTCTGATGAAGATAAGCGAGCGGATAACGGACCTTTTCAGCGAGCGGATATGGAGCATAGGCACATCCTCCCGCTCCGGAGCCTACGCGGAACTCGTCAGGCTCGTGAAACTCATCCGCATCACCGTCGACACCTTCTCGCGCAACAGAATGGGCTTCCAGTGCATAGCCCTGAGCTATTTCGTGCTGATGGCGCTCGTGCCGCTGGTCGCGCTGATGTTCGCCGTCAGCGGCAGTCTTGGGCTGTCGGAGCGCATAGTGGAGGTGCTGTACAAGGTATTCCCGGCCAATCCGGAATTCGTCGGGACCCTGTTGGAAAAGGCCGACGGCCTGGTGGCGACGGCCCGCTCGGGAGGCCCGGGACTGCTGTCGTTCCTGATTTTCATCTGGGCGATAGTATGGATGATGTTTCAGGTCGAGACGGTGTTCAACAATGTCTGGGGGATACGCAAGATTCCGCGCAAGCTCTACAAGCGTTTCGGATTCTATATTCTCGTTCTTACGCTCTCCCCTCTCGTGGTGCTGCTCTTCGGCGCCGGAATCGCCTTCTACACCAATGTCCCGAGGCTCTTCGGGCTGGATCTCTCGGATGTGAGTTTCCTGCCGAGGGCCATAGGATATCTCGGCTTCTATGTCATCTCCACGTTCACGCTTTCGGCTATGTTCACCTTCATCCCGGCCACGGAGGTGAAGTACCGCCACGCGCTGAAATCTTCGCTCATCACGGCCTTCGTGTTCATCGTCTTCCAGTACCTCTACCTCGAGACGCAGATGTTCATAGGCAAGCTCAGCAGCGCCTACGGAGTGATTGCGGCGGTTCCACTCTTCCTCATCTGGCTCAACTACAGCTGGCAGATAATAATATATGGTGCGGAACTCACCTACGGGTTCCAGAATATCGACAAATATAATGTCCCTGACTGGGACAGCGAGAACAGATAATGAGCTTTTCTGAATTCACAAAGGACGATTACACTCTGATTGACAGGGAACACGCCTCCCTGATGGAGGTGGCGCGCGGACGCTGCCGCAACGAAGAGCAGGTGGAGACCGTGCAGAAGGCGTTCGAGTTCGCCAACCAGGCCCACAAGAATGTGCGCAGGCGTTCCGGAGAACCATATATCATCCACCCCATCGAGGTGGCGAAGATAGTGGTGTCCGAGATAGGCCTGGGCTGCAAGTCCATCTGCGCGGCCCTGCTGCACGACGTGGTGGAGGACACGAGCTATACCGTGGAGGACATACGCAACCTCTTCGGAGACAAGATAGCCTCCATCGTGGACGGCCTGACGAAGATAAAGACAGTGCTGGACAACGAGGACCGCAAGGGCGGGGCCGTCAGCACGGAGAGCCTTCAGGCGGAGAATTTCAAGCGCATCCTGCTGACGCTCAACGATGACGTGCGCGTCGTGCTTATCAAGCTCGCGGACAGGCTGCACAACTGCAGGACCATCGAGTTTATGCCCGAACACAAGCGGGACAAGATTCTCTCGGAGACTATGTTCATATTCATCCCGCTCGCGCACAGGCTCGGACTCTACGGCGTCAAGGCGGAGATGGAGAACATCTGGCTCAAATACAAGGAGCCGGAGGAATACCTTGAGATCAGCCGCAAGATAAGCAGCGACATGACCGTCCGCGAGAAGGACATAGACGAATTCATAGAACCGATAGACAAGGCTCTGAGGGCCGCGGGATACACCTTCACGATAAAGAAGCGGCTCAAGACCCCGTACTCCATCTGGTACAAGATGCACAACAAGCGCGTGCGCTTCGAGCAGATATTCGACCTCTACGCCGTGAGAATCATCTTCACCCCCAAGCTCGACGGGCCGCAGAGCGAGAGGGACCAGGCCTATCTCATATTCTCCGCCATCACCAACATCTACCGCGAGAACGTGAGCCGCCGCCGCGACTGGATTTCGCAGCCCAAGAACAACGGCTACGAGGCGCTGCACTGCACGCTGATGAGCCACGCCGGGTTCTGGGTGGAGGTGCAGATACGCTCCCGCAGGATGGACGACATAGCCGAGAAGGGCATCGCCGCCCACTGGGCCTACAAGAAGGACGGATATATCTCGGAAAACGACTCCGAGATGGACAAATGGCTCAAACAGGTGCAGGAAATACTGTTGAGCGACGACGTGAGCGCGCTGGAGCTGCTCGACATCATCCACAAGGATCTCGTCAGTTCGGTGATAGTCGTCTTCACCCCCAAAGGGGAGCAGAAGTCGATTCTCAACGGGGCCACCGCCCTCGACTTCGCGTATATGATTCACACCCACATCGGCAATTCGGCGATTGCGGCCAAGGTCAATATGAAACTCGTGCCGCTCTCGCAGACACTGAAGTCCGGAGACCAGGTGGAAATCATCACCGCCGCCAACGCCACCCCCAAGGTGGAGTGGCTGCAGTTCCTCCAGACCAGGTCCGCCCGAAGCAAGGTGATCGAGTACTTCCGCTCGGACAAGGAGCGCATCGCCGCCGAAGGCAAGAAAATCTATGAGGAGAGAATACGGCTGATGGGGTTGAAGAACACCCATACCCTTCTTAAGAAGTTTCTGGATTTCAGCCAGCTGCGCGACGCGGAGGAGCTGTGGTTCCGCGTGGGGCTGGGAATCCTCGGCCCGGAGCAGTTCAAGTCCATAATAGACGAGGACAGCCTGTCTTCAGGCGAGAAGAAAAAGAAGAGCTTCGTGATAAAGGGCGGCGGAGAGGAGGTCAAATACAAGATGGCCGAATGCTGCAACCCCATCCCGGGCGATCCGGTCATCGGCTTTATGACCGACGACAACACGATAATCGTGCACAAGAAGTCCTGCGAGGTGGCGGAAAGGCTCGCAAGCCGCTACGGCAACAGGCTCGTCTCCCCGCAGTGGACATCCAACGACCAGGACTACCCCATCCGGATTTCCCTCAGGGGGCTGGACCGCATAGGTCTGCTCAACGACATCTCCGGATTCATCTCCAAGACCCTCGGCATCAATATGCGCAGGCTGCAGCTTTCAGTGGACGGCGGCCTCTTCGAGGGCTATATCGAGCTGCTCGTGAAAGAAAAGAGCATACTCGAAAATATGGTCGAAGGACTCAGGAAAATAGACGGTATCCAGGATATCGTCAGAACAGACATTTGATGCGATGAAAAGATTTCTGCCGCTCTGCACGGCCCTGCTTGCCGTATTCGTCCCGATGATGTTCACCCACTCCTGCGCCAACACGACGCAGGCCCCTTCCGGCGGGGACAAGGACACCATCCCCCCGTACATCACGGACATCATCCCCCTCCCGGGCGCGGCGGGTGTGCCGCTTCAGGGAGCGAAGTTCGTATTCACCTTCAACGAGTTCGTCACCATCAAGCAGAGCAGCAACATCTTCCTCTCCCCTCCCCAGCAGAAGCCGCTCAAATCCCGTCTCAAGGGGAAGAACCTCATCGTGACCCCGGAGGAGCCGCTTGAGCCGAACACCACCTACACCATCAGCTTCACCGACGCCATCGCGGATGCCAACGAGGGCAACATCTTCGCCGGCTACACCTATGTCTTCTCCACCGGGGAGAAAATCGACTCGATGATGATTACCGGCACGGTCCAGGACTGCAACACCCTCGCCCCGGTCAAGGGGGCGACAGTGCTGCTGCACACCGACCTCGCCGACTCCGCCATATTCCGCACGCGTCCCCGCGCCGCCGTCAAGACCGACGACTGGGGATTCTTCGCCCTTCCATTCATCAAAGACACGCTCTACAGGTTGTACGCCATCACCGACAAGGACAACGACAACATCTTCAACCCGGAGACCGAACTCGTGGCCTTCCTGGACACGCTGATAAGACCCGTACTGACGGCCAATGACAGCGTGAAGGAGATTCTCCGCTACGATATGAAGGACACCCTCGCCTGCCTCGCGAGACGCAGCGAATATGAACTCAAGCTCTTCAGGGAAAGATCTTCGAAACAATATGTCGTCAACAAGGTACGCACGGCTGAAAGGTCGGCCTACCTCACCTTTATGTCACCGGACGCCGTCATCGACTCCATCACGATCGACGGTTACCGCCAGTCGCAGATAATCAGCCAGTTCAACATACAGCGGGACAGTCTGGAGCTGTGGATAAACAGCCGCAGGGCAGCTCCGGACACGATGAAGATAGGAATCGCCTACCTCAAGACAGACTCTCTCGGGACGCTGTCCCCGCAGAGCGAACAGATAAGGCTCGCCCTCCCCAACGATAAGAGAACCTATTCCAAGCGTTCGCGCAAGAGCATAAAGCAGGAGGACACCACCTGTGTATTCACCCTCAAGGCGGACTCCAAGACAGTGGAACAGAACGGCTTCGAGCTGGAGTTCCGCAACCCGATTATCTGGGAGAGCTTCGACTCGATACAGTTCAGGGCCATCACTCCGAGACAGACCGAAGAGAAGATGGAGTTCAGCGTGGAGCGGGACAGCCTCAATCTGCGCCGCTACATCATCCGTCAGAAGGGCAAGCTGCTGCCCGGTTACGAATATGTCATAAATGTACCTTCCCGCGCGTTCCGCGACATAAACGGATTCTGGTCGAACAGTCTCGAAATCAAGTGCAGCCTTCCGGTCGACGACAAGCTCAGCACGCTGGAGGCCGTCATCACGGGAGTGGACAGGAAGTATATAGTGGACCTGCTCAACGAGAATCGCGACAGGGTGCTGCGCTCGTTCGTGATAGATTCCGACCGGACTCTCGTCTTCCCGTACCTGAGCGAGGGCAAATACTGCATACGCATCACGGAGGACGGCAACCGCAACTCCATCGTGGACACCGGGTCCGTCCTCGAGCACCGGCAGCCGGAGAGGGTGCTCTTCTACGAGATTGACGGCAACCGCTATCTTGACATCCCGTCCGGAGCGGAACTCAGCCAGAGAATAGACCTCAGCGAAATCTTCAGATGAAAGCGATGAAACACAATATCTTCCTTATCCTCCCCCTGCTGCTTGCCGCCGCAATCTCCGCCGGGGCGCAGGACAGCACGACCGTCGCGCCGAAGAAGCGGCTCATCAACGACTACTCGATGATAGGGGTCAATTACGGCGTGACCTTCTCCAACACCTACTTCACCCCGAGCAAGCACAACCGGGCCTTCGTATTCGCGCCGAACTACATCTCCGTCACATATACCAAGCACAGCAAGCTCTTTGACAATATGCCCTACTTCGCCCTCGTGCTGGGCGCGGCGGTCGGCAGCGAAGGCTACACCTTCCGCGCGGACAAGGAGACGGGCATATCCGCCAATGTCGACGGGGCCACGCTCTGCACCATGCGGGTGGTGGAGTTCCCGGCGATGATGCAGTTCCACTATGATTTCGACCCCTGCAAGATAATGGCCAACGCAGGAGTCTACGGAGGCTGGAGGCACAGCATCTCCCGTTCCGGCCCCTATCTCGACCCGCAGTGGGAGAACAGTTTCCGCAGCTACGAACACCGGACGGACTACGGCTTCCAGGGAGGCGCGGGATTCGCTCTGATATTCGACCCCGTGGAGATACACTTCAACTGCCTGCTCCGCTGGTCGTGGTCCAATCTCTACGACCCGGACTACCACAGCAGCTACTACTACCGCTACGCCTACCCTATGGACATAATCGCGACTGTGGGGCTGCACTTCCAGCTGTCGAAGCGTTCGGGGAAGACAAGAAAGGAAATCAAACGTGAAGCATACGAAATAGTATATGGAAAGACTCAGGACGGTTCCGGTAAGGGTAGGTGATTCCCTCGTCATAGGCGGCGGAAATCCGATAGTGGTGCAGACTATGTGCAACACGCACACCTCGGATGTGGACGCCACGGTCTCGCAGTGCCTCTCCCTCGCCGGAGCGGGGGCGCAGATGATACGCATCACCGTGCCGGGACTTCAGGACATCCCGCATCTTAAGGCCATCAAAGAGCGACTACGGGCGGAAGGCTGCACTACGCCGCTCGTGGCGGACATCCACTTCTCCTCGCAGACGGCGATAGCCGCAGCGGAAGTGGTGGAGAAGGTCAGAATCAATCCGGGCAATTTCCATCCCGACCACGCCAGGGCCAGGGAGGAATTCTCCCGTCTGATCGATGTCTGCCGGACTCACGGCACCGCAATCAGGATAGGACTCAACCACGGCTCGCTCGGAGCGTATATCACCAATCTCTACGGCAACACTCCGCACGCGATGGCGCAGGCGGCGATGGAATGGGTGGAAATGTGTACCGGAGCGGAGTTCTATAATGTAGTGGTCTCGCTCAAGGCGAGCAACACCATAGTGATGACTCAGGCATACCGGGAGCTGGTAGGGATGATGAAGAGCAGCGGCACGGTATTCCCTCTGCATCTGGGAGTTACCGAAGCGGGCAATGCCGACAGCGGGCGTATCAAATCCTGCGTCGGAATCGCGGCCCTGCTTCAGGAAGGGATAGGAGACACGATACGGGTCTCGCTCACGGAGCCGCCGGAGGCTGAGCTGCCCGTGGCACGCTTCCTCGCCACCGGAGAGGGTGGAGACGGGACTCTCAGGGCTGCGGTCGAATGGGGTCCGAAACTGCTCCGGCACGAGATAGACGAGATTCCGGACAGCGCGCATCTGTCGGAATACCTCAAGGACGAGATAATGCAGGCGGCGAGACGCCGCTTTTACAAGCCCGAATATATAGCCTGTCCCGGCTGCGGACGCACTATGTACGACCTCCAGAAGACTTTCGAGGAGGTCAAGTCCAGGACGGCGCATCTCAAGGGGACGGTGATAGCCGTGATGGGCTGCATCGTGAACGGCCCGGGAGAGATGGCCGACGCGGACTGGGGATATGTCGGAGAGGGAGGCGGCAGAGTCTCCATCTACAGAAAGGGCGAGGCCGTTCTGAGGCACATCCCGGACAGCGAGGCTATCGACAGGCTGCTGGAACTGATTGCCGCCTCACAGAGGAGACCTGTTAAGTCCCGCAGGGACCGCGACGTAGGAGCGAAATACCCCGAGTAGGGGCTGGCTAAAACACTTTTAGTCAGCCCCTACTCCACATAGAGCAGCAGTCCCTTGAGGTATTCCCCTTCCGGATGGTAGATGCTGACCGGATGGTCGGCCCCCTGACAGAACCTGTCGATGATTCTGACGCGGCGGCCTGTCTGTGCGGCTGCAGAGAACACGGTGTTGGCGAATGTTATCTTGTCCACCACCTGCGAACAGCTGAAGGTGAACACCAGTCCGCCCGGAGCGACCTTGGCTATCGCGGCGGCGTTAAGCCGCTGATAAGCCCGCAGCGCATTCCTGAGAGCGTCCCTGTGCTTGGCGAAAGCCGGAGGGTCCACTATCATCATATCGTATTTCCCCTCCGATGTCTGCGCGAGAAACTCCATCGCGTCCGCGCAATAGTTGCTCCATACTGACTTCTCGCAACCGTTGAGGGCGAGATTTCTGTCCGCCAGGGCTATGGCCTTCGCTGAAGAATCCACGGAGTCCACCGACTCCGCACCTCCGGTCAGGGCATAGACGCTGAATCCTCCGGTGTAGCAGAAGAGGTTCAGTACGCGGCGGCCTGCCGCATAGCGTCCGACAAGAGCCCGGTTGTCCCTCTGGTCGAGGAAGAACCCGGTCTTCTGACCCTCTTCCCAATTGACCGTAAACTTCCTTCCGTTCTCTTTCACCACCGCTTCCGCAGCCTCGGACGCGGGGTCGCGGTAGAGATACCCGTCCACCAACTCCAGTCCCGCCTTGAACGGGGCTGTGGCGGCACTCTTGTCATATACGGCCTTGAGAGCGTCTCCCAGCACCTCCTTCAGCGCTTCGCATATACGGGCTTTCGCGCGGAACATCCCCACGGAATGGGCCTGAAGCACGCAGACCCCGGCATACCAGTCAATGATAAGCCCCGGAAGACCGTCCCCCTCCCCGTGCACAAGCCGGAAGCAGTCCGTCTCAGAATCCTGCCCGAAGCAGTCCAGTCCCACGGCCCGGCGCATCGCGACCGCCTTGGAGAGCGAATTTCTCCAGAAATCAGGAGAGGACGGGTCTTCATCGAAGGAGAGTATTCTCACGGCGATGGACCCTATCTGATAGTGTCCTGCGGCGAGATACTCCCCTTCCGCGCTATATACGGCGACTATGTCCCCTTCTGCGGGAGACCCCTGCACCGTGGCCACCGCGCCGCTGAACACCCAGGGATGGAAGCGGCGGAGGGAGGAGTCGCGCCCCCTCTTAAGTATTACTCTTATCATCTTTCGGACTGTTTTGGATATGTTCAGGACACGGGTTCATCTGCTCCGGGGTCAGAGGATGCTTCTCCGACTTCATCAGTTTGAGATACATCTCGCGGCATATCCACGCATCGGTGGCGGCGTACATCTGCTGGGCCGGGGAGAGTTCGTCCGCCTCCCAGTTGGAGAGCTGCTGCGTCTTGGAGATGCGGCAGCCGAGGATGATGGCGGACATCTTCTTCACGCTCTTGTCGCGGACTCCCCACTCGCAGGCGATTTTCTGAAGGTCGACGAAGTTGCGCGCCTCGAATCCGGCGTAGTGCTGGAGTCCCCGCACATCGTCCTTGACGGCAGCCCCGACTTTGATTATATTCTGGTTGGAAAGTATGGCGCACATCAGCTTGCGCATACCTATCTTATTGACTCTAAAAAGGAAAGCCTTATCCGCCCCGGAAAGCTGCAGGAGCGCCACGTGATGGTGCGGCATATTGGCCGAGAACACGGGACGCGTTTCGGTGTCGAATCCTATGACCTTCTGGGTCATCAGGTAGGCTATGGCCCTGGCGTATTCGAGGCCTGTCTTTTCTATTATATGTATTTCGCCCGGGAACGCTCCTGCGGGCAGTTTCTCTATCTCTTCGGGAAGAATGCTAATTTTGAACATACGAACCTGGTATCAGGATGATTGAAGCGTCTCCCGCTTCCGGCTTCGGCACCGGTCTGCAGGTCACGACCTGAGGTTTTGCTATATTGTGGGTGAAAAGATTGTATCTTCTGAGCGTATCGTAAACCGCGGCGGCCGTCTCGTCGAACGGATTGACAATCACGAACTCCCGCGAAATCAGACGTCCGTAGGTCATTGAACTCTCGTTCATTATGGAGACCATCCCGGCAAGCTCGTTCTTAAGAGCGTCGATATCCGTCGAGAGGTCGTCCACGATGACCGCGTCCAACGCCCCGCCGTGTCCCGACGCGAGATAGGAGCGTACAAGCCTGTGCATCAGGCTGTCCCGGTCACCCGTCGGCATCGTGTAGCAGAGGGAGCCGCCGTGTCCGGACTCCGCGGCCTTGAGGGCGAATCTCGCGGAATAGACCTCGCCCGACGACACGGACTCGTCATAGAGTATGCCGACATTCAGCAGTCTGCGCGGCGAAGACATCACCCTGTCGAGCGCAAGGTCCATTGGAGAGAGCAGCGATATGCCGCAGCCGCTGCTCCGGAAGAGCGTATCCGCATCGAAGCCGCCGTACTGCGCGGAACTGACTCCGGCGAGTATTATAAGTTTGGAAGATTTCTTGAATCCCAGCCCCTCCATATCGTAAGGACTGATGTGCAGGGCCGTGTCGAGGGCGCACAGCACCTCCCGGACGGTCCTCTCGCGAAACGCCACGGCTTCCTCATCTCCTTGAGGAACTGCGGCGAGACTGTCGTCGGCTATGCAGACAAGTGTCTCTCCGGCGAAGTCCGGAAGCCCGTCCCGGACATATCTGCCGTCCACATTGTCCCTCCTGTCGTAGCGGCTGAACAGGTCCGAGAAGCGGTCGCATACCCCCGAAGGCCCGATGACCGTAATGTCATCGGCAACGGCGGGGGTCGCAGCCCGCCTCAGAACGCCCATCTCCGGGCCGTTACGGGACGCAAGTATCTCACGGACATAGGGAATCGTGGGCCTGCGCTCCTCCGCCGCCCTCCGGCACGAAGACAGAAGCGCAGCCGCGATGCAGAGCAGCGTCAATATGGGACGGAAGGCTCTCATATCTTCACCGCCGCGTAGATTATGTTCTTGACTATATAGCAGACGAAACTCAGAAGCACGGCGAGCGACCAGTGAAGGCCGCAGAACAGGCACACCAGTGCCGCCGCGACAACTATCGCCACGAACGCGAACCTCTTGACGCGCACCGTGGACGAATCGCCCCTGTGGAACTTGAAGGAGAACATCGGAATCCGGCTGACGAGCAGCAGGCTCAGGCAGACAGACAGCAGGGGGATGAACACCGGCCCGGCGGCCCAGGTCGCGAGGAACGAGGCCGGAGCGTGGCAGATATAGCAGCAGAGCGAACCCGCAAGCAGCGCGGAGGCCGGCACGGGCAGTCCCAGGAACGAATCCCCCTGACGCGCATCGACATTGAACCACGCGAGCCTCAACGCGCTGAACAGGGTCAGTACCAGCGGTATCCAGCAGACGGCGCTCTCGCCGAACATCAGCGTCTTCATCAGCGTATAGAGCATCACCGACGGCAGCACACCGAAGCTCACGACATCGCAGAGCGAGTCCAGTTCCTTCCCGAAGTCCGAATACGCTCCGAGAGCCCTGGCCGCCAGCCCGTCGAGAAAGTCGAACGCCGCAGCCGCTATCATCAGCACGAATGCCTGGTCCAGACGGCCCTTGAACGCAAATACCACCCCGACGATGCCGCAGACGACATTCATCGAGGTGATTATATCCGGAATATACTTCCGCAACGCCATTATCTGGAGAGTTTCTTGCGGAGATCCTTAGGCAGGGCGGACTTGTGTATCATATAGTCCATGCTCTGGTTCTTGACGAAGGCTTCGGTTACATACCAGATGCCCTTGTATTTGCCGGTCTCACCCCAGGAATTCTTGACCATATAGTATTTCTTGCCGTCCTGGTCTTTGGCGATGCCGAAAATCTGCATCCCGTGGTCGTCGGTGATGGTCTTGTTGTCGAACTCCATCTGACGGCTCTCCTGGGTCGGCACGCTCTCCACGATGGTGACAGGAGCCGGCTTGCCCTCCTCCTTGCCCACCCAGTGTTCCTGGTCGGAACCGGCTGCGGAAGCCTTCACGTCGACGAGGATTCCCAGTCCGTTGCGGGTGAATCCGGCGTGGCTCACGTCAGCTCCCCAGGCCACGGTGTATCCGTCCATAATAGCTTTATCGAGGATGGACATAAACTCGTCGATAGGGACATTGTAGACCTCGTCCCAGCGCCAGTTGTCGCAGACCTCGAGCGGAAACCAGGTGTAGAACGGATGGTGTGTGAAGGAACTGAGGGTGACATAGTCTTCAGGCGCTATCTTCATCGCGTCGCGGTAACTCTCCGGGGTATACTCCCGGCCGTCCACGACAAACTTCTCCGGCCACTCTCCGAGATAGGTGTCAAGGATGGCCTTGAATCCCGGCTTCC
>CAVGPE010000052.1:64855-69752 GCA_963631065.1 Ruminococcus bicirculans (ex Wegman et al. 2014) | reverse complement strand
GGGGCAAATTCTCTTGAATTCTTCATAAATGGCCATGATGGAGGATACGTAGGCGACGGTCTCCCTGCCTTTGAACGGGGGACGGCTGACTGCGGCGCTGTCGACGGTCTCCGTTTTTGACATATCCGGAATCACGAGGACGACGCTGTCCCAATGTGAAGAGTCAATCCCGCGCCGGCTCGCGAGTTCGAGGATGTCGTCCACCCGGGAGGCTCCCGCGTTGTAGGCCGCGAGGGCGAATTTGTACCTTTCTTCGTCGTTCGCCCCCACCTTGCGGTATTTGCGTATGAGAGAGCCCAGAAAGCGGGTGCCGCCCCTTATGTTCTCTTCGGGGGAGAGAGGGTCGGAGACCCCGTAGTGCCGTGCGGTTCCGGGCATCATCTGCATAAGCCCGCGCGCTCCGCGCCTCGACCGGGCCTCGATGTGGAATCGGGATTCCTGATAGATGACCGCGGCGAGCAGCCTCCAGTCCCAGCCCAGAGAGTCGGCGTGCACGCGTATCAGGCTGTCATAGGGGCTGATGTTCTCTCTCCGCCGGCTGCGGAAAGCGTCGTAGCGTTTGAGAAAACTGTCCTTGATGCGCTGGTTTTCATCATTCCCGAGCCACTTGCGGAGCCACTCGTCGGCGTTCTTCATGTTGCCGAAGTCATCGTGCCTCATCAGCCAGACGCTGAGACTGTCCACGGGCGTCGAAACCAGTACGCTGTCAATCGTGATGCCGTCTTCGAACGGGACGACCACGATGTCCACTCTCCCCGCCTTGAGGGAGTCTATCCATGAAACGTTTCTCGGGGTGATGTCGATCTCTATGGTCTGGCCGTTGCTTTCGGCGTACTTTTCGAGCAGATAGTAGTTGTATCCCACGACCAGAGCCTTGGTGGTGTCCGTCATCCTGCCAAGTTCCAGAATGCTGCGGATATGCGGGCGGACACCCTCATCTTTGAACCTCCTCCCGAAGAGAGAGGCGACAAGACCGGCGATGATCAAGGCTGCCGTCAGCGCCGCGACTACGATGGCTGGGGTGTCTCTGCGGGGCATGCGGAACTTATTTTCTGCTCATTTCACCGATATTTCTGCCCGCCTCGCCGACAGGCGGCCTTCCCGAAGGCTGAGTGTAGAAAGGCCAGAAGATGCCTATCTTGAAGCCGGTCATCCCGTTGAACGTGATGCTGTGGCGGTCCGAACTGAAGAAGTCGTGTTTGTCGAGAGGCTTCCCGCCTCCGGCGTTCTGGTATTTGACGAAGATGCAGGCCCGTTTCCATTGCATGTTGACGAAGATGTCGTAGTACGGGCCGTTGGTGTAGCTTCTTTCGGTCTGGTTGTAGAACACTCCGATGTTGGGGTTCCACATAGGGGAGTTCCATGAAGTGTTGTAGAAGGCGTTGGCTCCAATCTGCATCTGCAGCACTTTCTGCACCGTGAACTGGAGGTAGTACTTGAGGTTGAATGCCGCCGCCGGAACCGGTACGGCTTCCTGATAGGAGGAGTATTGCAGCAGAACCCTGTTGTCCAGATGCAGCGGACCGATGGCGAAATCCTTGCGTATGTCCGCCGACAGGACGCTCATCGCCGCTTCGTTCTGCCGGATGACGCCCTGCGAATCATAGTAGAGATTGTTCCCGAGCAGAGCATAGCCCACAGATACATAGGTGCTCCAATACGGGATGTCGAGACTTCCGGACAGGCGGGTTGTGGAGATTTTCGAGAACTCGTTGTCCCAGGCGAAGTGATTGGCGTTGATGTGCTGCTGGTAGTAGTTCGGTTCCTGGAGGCGCGTCTCGAAGCGTGCGCCCAGGCTCACGGGGCTCCTGCGGGCTTTTCTGAAAGGATAGAAGTTCAGGCGGCCGTCGGCTTCAAGGCTGAAGTCCCCGAAGTCGTGGCCGAGCATCACATAGCGGCCCTTGGCGTTCCAGAAGAAGTTGTTCCGAAGCTGCCCCTCGACCCCGGCGTAGGCATAGACGGAGTTTTCCCTGTGCCTTGTGCCGCGCACGTAGCTGCTGTCGAAATAGGTCTTGAGATAGTCTCCGACACCCACGTCCAGTTTGGAGACGATGGCTTCGCCGGACCACGGCTGAAGCCTGATATAGAGCTTGTTGTCTATCTTTGTGACTCCGAGGGAGTCTTCGCTCGAAGAAGGGTTGTGGTTGAAGACGTTGTTGTAGAACGCCTTCGACGCCTCGTCGCTTGTCTGGTCGGTGTATTTGCGGGAATAAATGGAAATCTCGCCGCTGTGCCCGATGAATGCGGTGGTGATGTTGCGGTCAAGGCTGTCGGCGTTGTATTTGAAAGTGGTGTCGCGCGAAGCCTTGAGGCGGTTGATGAAGTCGAACGGGATGCGCAGCTGCTGGTCTATGAAGAAACTGCGTTTTTTGACCTTGCTCTCCGCTTTCTTGAGATTGACCGGAATGTCCCTGGAGTTCACGGTGGTGTCCCGTATCCACTTCACGTCCTGCATTCCTCCGTTTTCGCCCATCGTGATGCCGTTGCCGATGTAGCCGGCATGGGCAGTGTATTTCTTTCCGAGCCAGTTGACCTGTGCGACCGTGGTGGAGTTGGCCGTCGTCTCGTTTTCAAGCATCCCCTCGCCCCCGTACCTTTCGTAGAGCAGGGAGAAGTTGAACTCGGGGGTGATGTTCTGCGTGGTGAAGAGGTGGAGATTGTCCGACTCCTTGCTGTCCCCGGCGAAGAGGGTCCCGAAATAGGCAAGCTCGGTGTGCGGGGTCTTGGAATTGTAGT
Source organism: Ruminococcus bicirculans (ex Wegman et al. 2014) (assembly GCA_963631065.1). Taxonomy (GTDB): domain Bacteria; phylum Bacteroidota; class Bacteroidia; order Bacteroidales; family UBA932; genus Cryptobacteroides. The sequence goes on along the minus strand of CAVGPE010000052.1, from coordinate 67,016 downwards.
GCGGCAGCGTCTGCGGAGAATAGCTCCAGGATTCGAGCGCGTCGTAGAATTCCACGCCTTCCCCGCTCGCGCGCTTGAGATAGTTGTAGTATTGCACCGGGCTTCCCGCCACCCCGAGCCAGCTGGCGTTCACGTCGTTGCGCAGGAACGGGTAGTCGTAGAAGCGGTAGTTGTATGTCGTGTCCGGGACGTAAGGATTGAGTTTTCCGAAATCCCTGTCCAGGGTCCAGGCTATGATGCGCTTGTACTGCATCGAATCGGGCAGCGCGTAGGTTTCGAGGATTCTCGGCGTGGCCTCGATGATACTGTCCCTTATGGCTTTCTTCTCTTCCTTGGCGGCTCTTATGGAGTCGGCTCGCGCAAGTTTGAGCTTTGTGAGCTGCTCCTTGTCGTATTTCTTCCTCTCGGCTTTGGAAAGTCCGTTGTACCAGGCGTCGAACTTGGCCTTGGCCTTGGCGGCGGAGTCCGCGAGGTAGATGGAGTCGATTTTGTCCCAGAGCGTGGAGTCCAGAAGGGCCTTGAGGGAGTCCTTCGGGCTGAGCGTCTTGACATCGTCAGCGAGAAGGCTTGTGTCGGGAGTTTCGATGATCTCCTCATCAGATAGACTGTCCACCACTACTGCGATTGTGGCGGCGGAGCTGCGCGGGCGGTAGTTGTACGGAGGATAAATCACCGTGTCCCTGCTTTCGGCCTCGGAGGGGGAGCCGGGAAACGGAGAGCGGGCGGCTCCGCCGAAATCAAAAACTCCCGCTGCGGTGACGACCATCACTGCGGCGGGGAAGAATATGCGGGACATCAATTTCATCTCAAAGTTGCAAATGTACGAAAAAAACGATTGTCCCTTCCCTGCGGCAAATAAAAAAGCGGCCGGGAGGAAATGCCCGGCCGCTTTTGGAATATGGTATCTTCTACATGAAGATGTATCTCAGGATGAAGAGTACGGCGAGAACCCACATCGTCGCGCTGATCTTCTTGAACTTGCCGCAGACGGCGTTGATGACCACGTAGGAGATCATGCCGAGGAGAATGCCGTGCGCGATGCTGTATGAGAGCGGCATCATCACGGCGGTGATGAATGCAGGAATGGCCTCGGAGTAGTCGTCCCAGTCGATGTTGCGGATCGGGCTCATCATCATCACGCCGACAATCACCAGCACGGCTCCCGTGGCTGCGCCCGGAATGGCGAGGAACACAGGAGAGAAGAGCAGGGCTATCGCGAAGCAGGCCGCAATCACGAACGAGGTCAGACCGGTGCGGCCTCCCTCGGCGACGCCTGCGGCGCTTTCGATGTAGGTGGTGGTGGTGGAAGTTCCGAAGCAGGCTCCTGCGGTGGTGGCCACCGCGTCGGCCATCAGAATCTTGCTGATGCCGTCCACATGTCCGTCCTTATCGACCATTCCGGACTTCACTGACACGCCCACCACCGTTCCGATGGTGTCGAACATGTCGATGAAAAGGAAGGTGAACACGACGACGAGCATGTCCCAGGACAGTACGTTACCCCACTCGAACTTGCAGAAAATCGGAGAGATGGAGTGGGGCAGGGACATGAATCCCGTGAGGGTGGTGACTCCCATCGGGATGCCGATGATGGTGGTGGCGAGCATGCCGATGAGTATGCCGCCCTTGACCTTGAGCACCACGAGGATGGCCGTAAGGAAAAGTCCGATGACAAAAAGCAGGCTGGAAGGAGCGCCGAGACCGCCCAGAGAGACGAGCGTGGAGTCGTTGTTGACGATTATCCCGGCGTTCTGCAATCCGATGAAGGCGATATAGAGGCCTATGCCGGCGCCGATGGCGTTCTTGAGCGATGATGGAATCGCATTGACTATCATCTCCCGCACCTTGGTTGCGGAGAGGATGACGAAGATGACGCCTTCGATGAGGATGGCCGTCAGAGCGAACTGCCAGCTGTAGCCCATCCCGAGGCAGACAGTGAAGACGAAGAATGCGTTGAGGCCCATTCCCGGAGCGAGTCCGAAAGGTTTCTTCGCGTAGAGCGACATCGCGAGGGTTCCCACGATGGCGGCCAGCGCGGTCGCCGTGAATACGGCGCCGTTCGGCATGCCCTCGATGTTGCTGAATATGCTCGGGTTGACGGCGAGGATATACGCCATCGTGAGGAAGGTGGTGATACCGGCTACTATCTCGGTACGCACGC
>CAVGPE010000052.1:49544-64504 GCA_963631065.1 Ruminococcus bicirculans (ex Wegman et al. 2014) | reverse complement strand
GTGAACTGCAGAGGGCAGTCGCTGGAAGAGCCGTTGTTGAAGGTCTTGTACATCAGCTCCAGCGTGAGGGTGTTGGAATAGTCGGCGCTGTGCAGGAAATAATTGGCGCCGAAGAGGAAATTCTGGCTGCCGAAGCTCACGCCGCCGTTGTATTCGATATGCGCGCTGAGATCCTTGAGGGAGGAGTCCTTCCAGAAGTTGAGACCTCTTGCAATCTCGAAATAGCTGCCGCTCACGCCGACGAACTTGTCGTTGCTGTTCTTGGCGTTGTAGTCGTAGTCAACGAAGAAGAAGGTGTCCCCCCACTTGTCTCCGTAGTAGCCCTCGAGGGTTGTGGTGACGTGACCGCGACTGAAGTCCCAGAAAGTCTGAAAATTGGTCTGCGCCTTGGCTCCTTGAGCCATAAACGCCGTGGCAACAGCTGCCGCAATGAGTACTTTTTTCATCATTATCGTATATATATGGTAATACCTTTGGAGTCTGTTTTAAATGATTTGAGGCCCGCATCTGCACGGGCCTCAAGCAATATGTCTACAATTGCAATATCGACGTGATTTCAGCGTCGGCGGGAAGAGACTTCCGTCCTTCAAGCTCCGCCAGCTCTATGATACAGTTGAAATACACCTTCTTGGGACGGGTCTTCTCCACCAGCCTGAGTGCTGCGGACATCGTTCCGCCGGTCGCCAGAAGGTCGTCGTGCAGCAGCACGATGTCATCCTCCGTGATGGCATCCCTGTGGATTTCCAGTTTCGCGCTGGCATACTCCATATCGTAGCCCACGCCGAAGACCTCGGAAGGAAGCTTGCCGGCCTTGCGCACCGGTACAAATCCGGCACCGAGTTTCGCGGCAATCACCGAACCCATAATATAACCTCTCGATTCCACTCCGACCACTTTGGTGATGCCTTTGCCGGCATAGAACCCGCACAGCCGCTCGCCCAGTTCGGCGAAGCATTCGGCATTCTTGAGCAGAGTGGTGATGTCGTAAAAAAGTATGCCCTTCTTCGGAAAGTCGGGGACGGTCCGGAGATTTTTCTTCAATGTCTCTAAACTCATATCGGGAGAGGTGAAAACTATTCCGCAAAGATAAGCAAAAAGAGCGTAACGGCAATGCCTCCGCGAGACACCACCTCTCAAAAGCCGCCGGAGGCAAACAGTCCGTCCGCTTCCGCAAGTCTCTCCGGGCTGCCTATATCTATGAGTTTCAGCCCGGGAGCCAATAAGCCCCTCACCCGCCCGGAAACTGCGGCGGCAAGATAAAAATCTATTATCGAGAACTTCTCCGGCCACTCCTTCATCATCGGCAGCGCTTCCTCGGAGAGAATCTGTATCCCGCAGAATGACAGGCGGCGGAAGCGCGACGGGTCAAAGTCCGGGAACGGGCTTTTCACCTCCCCTGTACGCAGATTCGTCCACCCGGCAAGCCGCATCCGCTCATCGAAGAGCAGATAGCGCTCCGCTCCGGCAGACTCGCAGAGCAGCAGTGTCGCAAGCGAATCGGGGCTGTCCTGCGAAAGGAACCATTTGAAATCCAGGTCGCTGAGAATGTCCACATTATGCACGACGAAACGCCCGCATCCCTCCAGCAGTGGGGCTGCGTGTCGTATTCCGCCTCCGGTTTCAAGCGCCTCTCCGCGCTCTTCGGAGATGTCGATGCGTATGCCGAAATTGTCGCGCTCCGCGAGAAAAGACTTAATCTGCCCGGCGAAATGATGCACATTCACCACGAGCTCGTCCACGCCTGCGGCCTTAAGTTTCAATATCACCCGCTCCAGCATCGGCACACCCCCGACCGGAACCAGCGCCTTGGGCATAGTGTCGGTGAGGGGACGGAGCCGCGTGCCGAGACCTGCGGCGAAAATCATCCCCTTCATAGCGCGACCTTCATCCCGGGAAGAATGGTATTGCCGTTCCAGTCCTCGCTGAGACGGCGCAGCGTGTCGGTGAGATACGGATAGCGCTTGAACGGTTCGGAGATGAGTTCCCTGATGCAGCCGAGTGCTGTAGGGATGCACTCCACGAAGAGCATCTTGCGCTCGACGAGTCCCCGGAATCCGTATGCCCCGAACTCCTGCAGCAGACGCACGAGCGTGATGAGCCTGTATTTCGTGTAGAACTCTTCCTCGTCAACGGGCCTGTATTCTTTCAAGGCCCTGAGGTAAACCCCCTCCAGCTCGCGGCGGAGCGATGCGGAGAAATGCGTGCCGGCATTCCAGAGGAAGGAGGCCAGATCGTACTGCACCGGACCCCTGCGCCCGCCCTGAAAATCGATGAAACACGGCTCATCATCCTTTATCATAACATTGCGGGCCTGGAAATCCCTGTACATAAAAGTCTCCCCCTCGAAATCGAGAGAATCCTCCAGCAGGCGGTCGAAGTCGTTCTGCAGCTTTATCTCGTCGAACTCCAGTCCGGTGAGCTTAAGGAAATCATATTTGAAATAATTGAGGTCGAAGCTGACCATCCTTGCGTTGAACTCCCTGTCCGGGAAGCAGACCCCCCAGTCCAGACCCCGGCCCACCTTGAACTGCACGGCAGGCAGCAGAGCCATGGTATCGTGCAGCCAGTCAAGCTGTTTCGCGGAGAATTCCCCGTCCCGCAGGGCCGGGCGGAGGAGTTCGAAGAGCTGCCCGTCGCCAAGGTCCTCCATCAGATAGGCCATACCGTCGGACGACACGGCATATACCTCCGGAGCGTGCAGCCCCGAAGCGCGGAATTTCCCGTCTATCGTAAGGAAGGCGCGGTTCTCCGCGGCATTGGTGCCGATGCATCCTATCTGCGTCCCCCCGCAGCCGGAAATCCTATAATATTTACGTGCGCTCCCCGACAGGGGAAGCAGGGAAATCTCCTCCGGGCGGCATCCGAAGAGGGAATCATACAGTTTTGACAATCTTTCCATAATGCGCTTTATTTTATCTCCCTTGCCGGAGCAGTCCCTGCTGTAGAACTGCACGGCGTTGTCGTTCCGGCGAGGGCAGTCGTTGTCTGGCAGTCTGATGGGCGCGGCTCCGGCGGGCATCGCAAGGTACGAAATATCCGTGATTATTTGACAACTCCAGTCTCATCTGTGAGATAGCCTTGTATCGGGGCTTCCGTAAGGGTTTGGAAGCTATGTTCGTTCTCTCTCATAATGGCTCCTGCTCCTTTTCCGGAGGTACCTCCGTTGGTCTTGAGGTAATTTCCGCAGATTGCGAAGTCCCAGTCCTCGCGCTCCGCCCAGGCTGCATCCTCCTCTTCGGAAAGGAAGGTGCTGGATCCGACGGGTTCACCATTCTCAACGGAGAAATATGTCCACCGTCCGTCTTCAAGACCGTGGAGGGTCAGCTCCCCGCTGACCGGAGTCTCCCTTTGGCTGTTGCTCCGGCAGGAGGCGAGTGTCAATACGGCAATTGCCGCGATTGCGATTGTCCTTGTCAGTCTCATAGCTTATTCGAATCTTCTTGTCCCATCGGGGGCATAGGTGTATTTAATCTTTATGGTTCCGCTTTCCCTGTCGTAGTCGGACAGGCGGATTTTGGCGTATTTGCCGTGGGCTGTCTTGAGTACGAGAGGGGCTGATACGGGCTGACCCGAAGCGGAGAGCCATTTGACAGGGGAGTATGAACACATCTTCGGGGCTACGGTGCAGATACTGAATATGTTGTCTCCTGAGGCAATCTCCTTGCCGGCTATGCCGGTGCAGGCATATACTCGCGGATTATTCTTGTCCTGGCGGTAGTCATAGACGGAGAACGATGTCATCTTTCCGCTTCCGTAGACTTTGCCCCTGTTGTTCCGGCTGACTGTGAGGAAGAACTTCGGCTCTGCGGAATCATCTATGTTGGCTGCATAAGAACTGAAATCGAAGGCGAATTCAATCCTTGATGATGAGTTGTTGCCCTGCATCGGGTAGTCGCCTCCCTGATTGCGGGCCACCGGTACGGCATAGTCGTGCGTCGGGACATCGTCCGAGGCCTTGTTTGAGAGACCGATGCGGAATGAGAGGTCGTCCCTTGAACTGTAGTCTACCCCGACTTTGAACACCACTTTCGGCTCCCTGTACTCCACATCGACTCCCACCATCTGGCCGCTCAGCATCCCGGTGTCCCTGTCTGCCTGCATCCAGAACCAGTAGGGAAGGTAAAAACGTCCCCTGTCGTGCATCCAATAGCCTGTGCCGTATGTATTGCATACGATGAATGCCCCCTTGCTCAGACTGCCGTCCGGCGCATTGAATTCCACAGAATCATCGTAACCCACTATGGTCATCGCGTGGGCTCCCGTAGGGGACAATTCGGTCAGCAGAGCCTTGTATCCGGTCTCGGAGGGCCCGTCGTAATGGGTGTCAATCTTCCAGGAGCCGGCTCTGGAGGAGAATGTCACGACTCCGCCGCTCTTCCCCGGTTCTCCCCGGTTCCACAGATAATTGCGGATAGCATCGACACCCTCGCGGTTGAGTACATCGAAGTGCTTGATTTTCTTGACTCTATAGTGTATGGCACGCAGGTATGTCTCATATCCGCTAGTCCATTTGAACTGGGAACTTGTATATTGGGACGGGAAGTCGGCTTCTGTGGCTATGCCGCCTTCGAAACCTATTTTGAGCCCGTCTTCACCAATGGAACCCTCATCGACGCCTCCGTTGATGAAGTTCCAGGTATACAGGTAGCTGAACTGGTGGTCCGGTGTTCCGCCGTCCCTGTCGAGCAGGCGGTTCATCTCATATGTGAACATATACCCGATATACGAGGCTTGGGCACAGGAACCGCCAATCTGTTCAATGACGGCAGGGAAGTATTTCAGCAGAGAATTGTCCACTGAGGACGGGGCGGTCTGCTGTGCGAAAACTGCGGGGCCGGATAGTGCCAGCCCCGCAGCAATCAGCGCTGCCGTGATTTTACGGATTATTGCCATTTCAGGCGTTTTATGGTTTTCCTTATCTCCGATGCGACTCTCTCGGAGCCGGCCTTGTCCAGAGCGCTTTCGAGGGAAGATATGATTTCTCCCCTGAAGTTGGACTGGGTATACCAGCCGAGGGCTTCGCAGGCGACTGTGCGTACATAGCTGTCATCCGTGCTGTCGGCAACTACTGACAGAAGAGGCCGGATGGCAGGTACATAGCGTGAGTTGCGGAATGTGCGTATGGCGTTGACCCTCTTGTTTGCAGCAAGGCTCTTGTCCCCTGCGCTCTTAATGCATTGTTTGTAATATTGTATGCCGTTCAGGACATTGACCGCATCAGTCGCAGCATAGTCGGAGGCTCTCAGCATCTCCGGATGAGCTTCGCTGAAGCTTTCGACATCTTTTACAAGTGTGGTGTCCCCGAGGACTGAGGCCATCTTGACTCCGGTGCGTGCCATCAGTTCGTAGCTGTCTTCAAGCGCTCTCCTTACATAGTCGGCGCAGTCGCTTTCCGGGTCGGCGCAGAGGGCGTTGAAAGCATGGATGCGGACTGTCATAGAAGGGTCGTCAAGCATCTGTGCGGCACGTTTGTGGGCCGCTTTGGCATCGATATAGGAGAGGTGGGTGATACCTGCGCACCTGAGGAGCGGCTCGCTGCTGGCGGTGTATTTCTCCCACACTGCGGCATTGCCGGCATTGAACACGAGATCTTCGTGGAGTCTGTCGCGCATTTTGGCCTCCGTCTTGGTGTGGGCGGTGAAGCGCCAGGTAGGGTCTCCGATGAGATGGGATTCCAGATACGGCACTTCTTTCTGCCACATACCTACCCTTTCTCCTATTGACAGGTATCCCATCAGCTTGTCTTCCCATTTGTCCTGCAGAACATTGATTGTATTGCCCTGAGCGACTATGCTTCCGCCGTCACCGAACACGTGGCAACCTGCTACATAGCCTCCCGGATTGTGGAAGGAGCCGTTGTAGCAGGCATTGAACACAATCATCCTGGCGCTGCTGCGTCCTTTCATAATGTCATCGAGATATATGTTGATTCCGCGTGTCTCGATGGAGTCAAGCTTGTCATAGACTGCGAGGACTGAGTCTGCAAACGCCTCCTCTCCTATATGGAACAGGGAGTCCACTTCGTGCAGGAATGCTTCCCTGTTGCTGCCGCGTCCATAGTATCTGTAAGAAGAGGCGAGCGAGCGCTTGAGGCGGTCCGCATCTTCACCGATGGTCTTTGGGGTCGGAGTTCCGTTGATATACTGGGTGTCGAAGGCTCCGTGCTCGCTGAACACGAACAGGTCAACTTCCGGCCTTGCAACCTCGCTGAGCAGGTTCCACTTCATCTGCTCATCCTCCCGGAAGTTGAGGAAGCGGTTGTGGGAGGCCTTGCTGAACGCGTACGGGAAATACTCCCTGAATACAAGCGGCTTCTGTCTCCAGATTGTGAGGCAGTCGGAGTTGTAGCCGTGTCCGGCAAAGTAGGTCAGCACATCGAGCGGATTGTATTCCCTGTGGGCCTTGACGACCTTGCGCAGGTACTTGCGCATTATCTCGTACTTGTCGCCTTTCATCACCGGCGGGACTTTCATCCTGGCAGAATAGATGTCCGGACGCAGATGCTGGTCTCCCTCCTCGGTGAGACGGTAATAGAAAAGATTGGTGTTGAGGCTGTCCCTCTTGATAAAGTCGAACTTCAGCCCGAAGTCATCATAGAAACGATCCGAGGCTACGGAAGATTCGAAGATTGGGAAGACCTCCTCGTTCATCTTGAAGGCCGTGGTCAAGTGCTGTCCCTGCCTTACCATAACTATAGGGACATCTCCCACCAGGACAATACCCTCCAGGGCCGGTTTGCCTGCGGCGAGCTTGAGAATCTCCGCCTTGACTTCATCTGGTGAAGACCAGGAGGAACTTACAATCCAGGTGCCGAGGCCCTCCTCTTCGAGAACCTGCTTATATGCCCTGATCTCATCTCCGCACTTCTCATATGTGGCGCTGTCAGTGATGACGGCGAATGAGGTGCGGGATTTTATGCCGCATTTGTCTATTTTGACCTGTGCGGATGCTGTCAGCGACAGAACACAGGAAATGGCCGCAGCAATGATATAATGTCTCATATTCTTCATCGTGTGTAACATTCAAGTCTTGCCCTGGTCTTGACGAGTTCATCCCTTACCTCGCGCGGCATGCTCTTGCCGGATTCGAGATAGCCGGTGATTGCCGAGATGAGTTCGCGGCGATTGTGGTAACGGACAAACCAGCCCAGAGCCTCGGCTTCCTCAGTGCGTAGGGCGGTGCTTTCCGTGTCGTCCATGACAAGCGACAGCAGCGGCATGGCATATTGAGGATATGGGTTGTTCCGCATACCGCTGATGTAGAAGTTCCGACCCCAGGCGTTCCTGTCTGAGAAAATCTTTCCGGTGCCGCTCTCTATGGAGAATGCCTGGCTGAATGATGACATCGCCTTGCTGCGGAAGTCATCCTTGTCGTAAATCCAGCCGGCCTCGGCAAGTCTCTTGTCGAAACTCTTGAGGAAGAGGCTGTCAGCGAAGTGTGCGCATACAAACCCGACATTCGCGGCCACTCTCAGGGAGTTGTAGTCGCGCAGGTATAGCGCCGCCAATTCATCTGCCATCCAGTCCTCGCCGACCTTGCCCATAAAGTAGGTTGACTTGCGTCGGATGAACTCATACGGGTCATCGACTCCGTCCCTGAGAACTCTGGAGTAGTTGCCGTCATCGTAGTGTGCAAGCAGATGCAGGCATTGCAGGCGCAGCATATATTCGTCCGAGCTCTCCCAGGTCTTGAGGAGAAGGTCGGACAGCCCCGGGGCATTCAGGGTGAAGAGTTTGTGCAGGGCGAGACCGCGCACGTCGCAAGGGTATTTCTCCGCAGTGTACTTCTTCCAGTATTTGATGTCGGTGTTGGAAAGATCGGGTCTTCCGGCATCCGGAGCGGCTGTGAAGTGGAATGTCGGGTCTCCGAGGATGTGGGATTCCAGAATATTGACCTGCTGCATCCATTCGCCGGCCGAGTAGCCCAGAGCCATCATTCCGAGCAGGTCTGAAGATGACTTGTCCTGAAGCACATTGACGGAATTTCCTATCCCCACAAGAGCCTTGCCCTCTGAGAGGATGTAGCGGGACGCTATGCAGTCGTCCTCGCGGAAGTCGCCGTTGTAGCAGGCGTCGAAGATGGCCATACGTACATTAGGGGCAGTCTTGACGATGTCGTCGAGCATTATCCCGGTGGCGGCATCGTACAGTGAGTCCTCAACCTCGTATTTTGGATTGTCCCAGTCGTCAATCCAAGCTGAAGGGATACCGTACTTGCCTGTGTACTCGTCCTTGAGCGTGCCGATGTCCTTGCCTCTGCGCGCGGCCGAACGGAGCTGTCTGCGAAGGCGATACCTTGCATCGGCGTAGTAGCCGTCTATATCCTCCGGGGCCGGAGTGTCCGTGAGATACTGCCTGTCCGGAATCCCGTGTTCGTGGAATATCGCGAGGTCAAGGGCGTCCCTTGAAATCTCGTCCAGAAGGATGTCCTTCATCTTCGGGTACATCGCGAAGACATAGAACTTGGCTTCGCCGGAGTCGCCGAACGCCGCAGGAATCTGCTCCTTCAGCGTTATTGTCTCGTCTTTCCACGCGGCGAGGCTGTTGGAGAAAGAACCGCTGCCGCTATAGGACATCAGGTGGTCGAGCGGGTTTTCCTCGCTCTTGGCCGCTGCCGCCTTAAGGAGATAGCGTGAGATTTCCCCATAAGGGTCTCCTCTCTTTGCGGAAGGCTTGATGCGCCCAGTGTAGATGTCACAATTAATGTACTGAGGTGATTCCGGGGCGAGATTGTAGTAGAAGAAATTCGTCTCGGAAGTGTCTCTGCACACATAGTCGAAGCTCAGGTCGAAATCGTCATAGAACCTGTCTGACGGGACGGAGGAGTCCCTCATCGGGAAAGAGCCGTCTTCGTCCATCTTGAAGGCTGATGTCAGATGCTGGGCTTTACGGACCATTGCAATCGGCACATCGCCGATGAACACGGCGCCTGCGAGTCTCCGTGTTCTGTAGTAGGACTTGAGGGAGTCGCGGAGTTCATCCGGGCAGGACCAGGCCTTGACGCTGATGAAAGCATCGAGGCCGTCCGTGCAGACAGCCTTCCTGTAGGTTTCGAGTTCTGCCGCACAGTGCTTGTATGTCTCAGGTTCCGTGACTATGGCGAATGAACGCCTGTCTGCAGAGGCCGCGAATGCCGTGACGGTGCAGGCGGTCACGGCAAAGGCGAGCGTTATTGTCTTTTTTGAAAACATTGCTTCAGAAGATTATTCCTAAAGAGGCTGCGATTGCGAGCCTGTCCTTGTCAAGCGAGACGGGTTTGAGATAACTGGCTCTTGCCCCCAGAACCCAGTTTGCTTTACCTGAGCCTTCGACGGTCCAGTCGAGTCTGACTCCTGCCTTGATGAAACTTGCGTTGAGATAGTCGGCCTGGTCAGCCATCGCCGCTTTAGGTGTTTCGTATGCCTTGGCATTCAGGCATATATACCCGTCCCCGAATCCTGCGGCATATCCGCAGTCCGCTCCGGCGAGGAGGACGGAATTTTTGAACTTGAACTGCTTGTCGGCGTTGACTCCGGCATAGGCTCTCATCGCGTTGGAAGTGGATGCCGGGGAGAGATAGGACTGGTCAAACATCCTGAATGACGCCTCAGCCCCGACTTTCCAGTCATATCCGCGCGGGTCTGCCGCTCCGAAGAGGTGGTCATAGCGGAGTGCTGCGCGGATGTCGGTATAGCTGGACATGGTGTTTGTGCTGATTACCATCCACTCCTGCTGGAATGCCACTGTGCTGAGCTTCTGGATGTACTCTATCCCGTCAGTGAGTGAGAAAAGCGCATCAAGGGCGAGCTTGTCGGACTTGTCCCGGCCGAAAATCAGTGCCGCATCGAGGCTGACCGCATGCTCCTTGGTGGAGCCGAGACGCTTCGGCAGTTCCGGGTTTTCTTTGGCATCGGTCTGCTTGAAAGTGTATCCAAGTTCGGCGAATACGGCATCTGACCAGGAGTACTGCAGCGCTCCGCCGAACCTGCCGGTACGCCAGAAACAGTCCTTGAGTCCATCGTTGCCTCCCACTTTCCCTTGGGTGCTTTCCCCAAGACCGCGGGAATACCAGATTTTCTGATCCTCCCAATTGTTGTTGTTGGACGGCTCGCTCCTTTCGAATCCGTCGGAGTATAGGGCGCTCAACCCGAGAAGGCTCTCCCCGAGACTCACCGTGACAGACGGACGCAGCTGGATTCCGTACTTGTAGGTCTCAGCGCGGGGGTCGAGCTGCTTGGCTCCGACCTTTGTGAAGTACTCGAGATCGATTCCGAAAGACACCCTGTCCCAGAGAATCGGTGAGGTCAACCCTGCGCCGAGTTCATAGGACTGCCTCTTCCATCCGCTGGAGTGATTGTCCACAGGGAAGTAGGGCATATTGTCCTCCAACTGGTACAGAAGGACATTGTAGAGCGCATCCTTGTCGAAAGTGTTCTTGAAAGAGAAATCACCGGTGACCAGGAATTTCCCCAGATAGGCCGCGCCCTCCGTGTTGAGGGACACTTCTGTCGAACTCTTCCCCTCTCCGAGTCCCCGGTACTCTCCGTATGCTCCGTCGTATCCGAGATTCAAGGTGTTGAATATTCTGTAAGGCTTGAATGCGAGGCCGGCGGCGGAGGAACTTCCGAGCCAGAGGGAATTGCGGATTTCGGTCTCTTTGAGGGCTGTGCTGCTGATTTTGCCATCAGAGCCGCCGGCCTGCGCCACAGACTGGCACAGGCTGACGAGCAATGCTGATAAGACGATGATTCTCTTCATTTTGTGTGATTACTTGATCCAAGTATTCCAAGACGGCACCTTGGCGCCGTTCCTGCGGACAGTAGGGTCCTTCTTGACTTCGAAGTCGTTGGCGGTATTGTTGGTGTCCTGATATACCACAGTGCCGTCTTCGCGGGTCTCCTTGACCTTGCGGGCGATGCTCTCGCCTACATATGTCCCGTCTGTCCAGATGGTGCCGGCATCAAGTACGGCAGGGAGTCCGAGCAGAGAGAGGCGGCTTTCGTCAGATACCGCCTGTACGGCATCGATGATTTCGCTGATATGGATTTCCCTTGCCACATTGCCCCAGGTGGCATTGGTGGCGGTGATGAAGTCCTCGTTTTTGAGCGGCTCTTCCGGTTTGAAAATCACATAGGTCGAACCGCTTACCGGGAGCAGCCACTGAGGAGTCTGGTATCCGTCGGCATCGATGACCTGCTTCATATTGATGGCAGCGTTGTCCGTGAGGGTGATTCCGTTCCAGGTTGTGGACTCCTTTTCGAGGGCTTCGAATTCTGCTCCGCTGAGGTCGACAGGTGATGCTCCCTTTGTCAGGCTCTCGGCCTTGTGGTTGGTACCCCACTGTGCGATGATGATGGATTCGCCCGGAGCGACAGGGTATTGGGTGCCGTCACCCGGAATCTGCCATACGGTATCGCAGAAGACATAGTCTCCGGCGTTTTCGATTGGCCATTCAAGCCTGAGGGAGAAGTCATATGTGGCGAAAAGTGTTCCGGCGATGCAGAGGCCGTCGGCATAGACGGTCTGGGTGCTGTTGTTGTAGATTTCGTAGAACTGGTCGCGGAAATAGGTGCTGGAGCCTCCCTCATCGTCTGTGGCGAAGCGGCAGCCGGTGTAGTAGATTTCCTTGAATACGAGCGCGGCTTCCTTTACTGCATCCACGCTGACGCTCACCTCCTCTCCGTCGTTGAGGAAGTTCACGTCATTGAGGGATCCCGTGATGGTGTATGAGAATCCTTCCTGAACGGAAACTGCCGTGGCGGTGATGTTGTACAGACCCGGAACAAGGCCTGCTGCGCTTGCAACTCCGTTTTCTGTGGCGGTCGCAATGCTTGCGCCGGTTGCGAAGTTGGTGAGAGTCACGGCATAGCTGTCCGGGGAGGAAATGCCTGCCGCCGTCAGTTTGGTTTCGTCAACGTTAACCGTGACACTGATGGTCTTTGCATCTTTCTGGCAAGATGCCGCAGCCACGAGGAGGGCTGCCGTCGCGACAAATGCGAGTGATAATCTTTTCATAATGTTGTGTATTAACCGTTAATGATTCGTATTCTATTTGATGCTGACCTTGAACTCGAATCCGAAGAAGAGCGGAATCCCGAGGGTGATATACTCGCCGCTTCTCTTGGACTTGTATAAAGGTCTGCTGTTGAGCATATTGTTGACATAGAACGATGCCGTGAACATGTCGCCGATCTCCTTGCTGACATTGAGGTTGAAGATGGCGGTAGGGAAGTATTTCTCCGCGATGAACCTGTTGTCGTTGAGGGTCGGGAACATATAGGAGAATTCCGGATCGTTCTTCAGAGCCGGGTCGAAGTCGTGCACTTGTCCGTCCTTGTAGGAGATGTATTTGATGAACATAGTGTCATCCTTATACTGCGTCCAGAGCTTCGTGAACCAGTTCAGCTGCCCTGTCAAGGTGACGGCGAGTCCAATCTGCGGGATGTTGTGCGTGGCCCGGATGGTGGTGTTGAACTTCTGCGTGTTGCTGGTTCTGAGTTCCGGCTCGTAGATGCCTATGTTCTTCTCTGCCGAACCGGCCTTTGTCCTGTCTCCGAAACTGTATCCCTTGCTTGTGCTGGTGTTGTGAATCCAGGCTCCGTTGACGTAGAAGGATGTGCGGATGGCGTCGAACCTTCCGAGGTCGATTTCGTACTCGACACCTCTGCTCCTTGTCTTTATGTCGTTGAGAGGCTTGTAGACTGTGTAGAAGAGGTTGTAGGTCCTGTCTTCCCTGAGCACCGGCCTCTGGCCCTCATCCTTGTGGTCTACCGTGTATGAGGTGGCCTGATACCAGATGTAGGAGCTGATGTCTGTCCCGTAACCGTAGCCGTTGTCCATCTGCTCGTCGTATGCGGTGATGCTGACGCGGTAACGGTCGGCGATGTTGAAATCCAGTCCGACCTCAGCCTTGCGGTTGACGGCTATCTCCAGATTTTCATTTGTAGCATCATAGATGTCCGTCTTGGCGATGAGCAGCTGCTCATTCTCCGGCATATCCGCATACATTCCGTTGTACAGGAGATAATCGTGGTATGACTTGTTCGGGTAGAGGTAGTAGGCTGTAGGGGCCTTGGACGTGAGTCCGTAACCTCCGCGAAGTGTCATCCACGGGAAGATGTCGATGGATGCGTTGATGCGCGGCGCGAGTGAACCCAACCCGTTGATTCTGTCGTAACGTACGCCGGAGGTGAGGTTGAACTCCCGGTCTGCAAAAGCCCAGATGAAGTAGTTCTCGGCGTAGAAGCCAAGCTGGTTGACAAACGGGATGTCGTAATATGGTCTTGCCCTGTATCCGGACTCGGCGTTGCTGACATTCCTGAATGGAGGGTAATTCTCGTCATACACGGATCCGTCTCCGAGGTTTCCGTCGGTCTTGAAGTCCGCTCCGAGAAGGAGTCGCTCGCTCACCGGACCCCAGCTGTGCGCAAAGTCGGCGTTCAGCTTGGCGAACGCGTTGATTTCCTTGCCGTAGATGTCGTAGTGGTATTGATAACTGTACGGCAGCACCACGCCGTGAACCCTGCTGTCCGGAGAGACATTTGTGATGAGCTTTCCGGAGGCATCGTAAATCTGTCCGCCCGGGATGTTGCTGTATATCTCTCCGTCGGTCATGGACTTGGAGTAGAGGTTCATCGCATTGACGGCCGTGTCTTCGTAGCGTGAGTGCTTGTCGCTGTAACTCCCTGATATGAGCCAGTTGATGCTGCGGAGCCACTGCCCGTTGATGGAGGCGCGTCCGTTGGTGTTGAACGCCAGGCCGAGTTCATTGGCATAGGACTGCCTTTTGGAACTGAGGTCGTCAGGGTTGAGTTTGCTGCGGTCCCTGCCGTAGTTGAAGGTCAGGGAGGTGGTCTCGCTGGTCTTTTCCCCTATCATCACTGTCCACAGAGCTTTGGCGCTCGCCCTCTGGTATGATTGGTGTCCTTTGGTGAGTTCGTTCTGGTTATATGCGTAGTCTCCCGAGATGTTGAGGTCGCCCGCTTTCTTTCCGAGGGAGAATCCCTTGGCGGCAGAGGCCTGATAGATGTTCGGATTGGTCTTGAATCTCAAGGTGAGCGGGGATTTGCCCGCCTTTGACTTGACGAGCACGGCGCCCGATGTGAGGTCGCCGTATTCGGCTGAAGGGATGCCACGGATGACTTCGATTGACTCGACATTGTCAGTGGACAGGCTGCGTACGTCTGCACCCGTCGCCGGCGACCCGAACCCGTTGCCGCCGTCGCTTGAGCCGCTGATTACCGGGCTGAGCGCCTGCATATTGGCGTTGTTGGATACAGGAGCGCCGTCAACTATTATGGCGGTTCCGAGACTGTTCATCGCCGAACTTCCGCGGATTGTGATTGTCTGGGCGGAGGAAAGGCTCGGGTTGCTGACGGTCACGCCAGGCAGCAGTGACATGGCATCCGCGATGGAGCTTGTCTGCATATGGTCCATCGCCTGTCTTGAGATTTTGGATGCAGTGCTGCTCCCGGCCTTGTTGGCTGTGGCGACGACCACCACATTGTCCAGTCGGAAAGAAGTCTCTTTCAATGCCAGTCTGAGATTGATTGTCTGGCCGGCAGCGGCACGGAAGGTGGTGTCTTTCTGCTCCATACCGTAGTATTGGACACTGACGGTAATCTCTCCTGCGGAGGCCCCCTCCACAGTGAATTTTCCATTTGCGTCCGTCATCGAATATAATTTGGACGGGGAAAGCACCACTGACGCGAAGTCAATAGGCTTCCCGTCCGCAGCAGAGATGACTTCACCTCTGACAGTGACGCCTTTCTTCGGGGTTGCGGCTTCGCAAGGTAACAAACCGTAAGCCGCCGCGACCAATGTCGCAAGGATAACTGAACTAACCTTCATTTTAGCGTAATAACTCTGTCTGCAAAATTATGGTTTCTTGATTACAAATCAAATGGGTCTTTATCCTCAATTATGGGGATTTTGAGGCATTTGCGACAGTTTTGCAGGATGTTCTGCTGTTTGGCTGAGGAA
>CAVGPE010000052.1:0-49534 GCA_963631065.1 Ruminococcus bicirculans (ex Wegman et al. 2014) | reverse complement strand
TTATTAATTTTCAGCGGTTACGGAATATTTATGAAGATTTCCAGCCTATGGAAGTGTCAGACTTCCGTGTCCACATTATCTTCCTTCACCATAGCGCGAAGGTAAGATTTAATGGTATTTCTTGTATCTTTGCCCCCGTTATGATTAAGCACGTGGTAATGTGGAAACTTCTGCCTCAGGCCGAGGGGAAGAGCGCCGGAGAAAATGCCCGGTGGATGAAGACGAATCTTGAGTCGCTGACGGGGGTGGTACCTGAACTGCTCTCCTGCGAGGTGGGAATCAACATAAAGGACGGCAACTACGATGCCTGCCTCATCGCGACTTTCGAGTCACTGGAGGCTCTTGATCGGTACAAAAACCATCCCGCACACATCGCGATATCGTCATATTGCGGCAAAGTCCGCGAATCGCGCGTCGCCTGCGACTTCGTCGTCGACGGGGAAGACTGAAAAACGGACCGCTATCTGTTGCCTTTCGCCTTGTTGTGGGTCTTGCAGAGCATCTGGCAGTTGGCGATGTCGGTCGCCCCGTTGTGAGACCAGGCAGTTATATGGTCGGCATCCATTTCGGACAGCTTATATATTCTGGTGCGGTTGGCATCATTGCCCATAGCGCAGAGCGGACAGTTTGATTCTTCTCTTCTTTTTGCTTCTGCGGTTTGTCGTTCATACACGGCTCTTTTGGTGGCCTCATCAAAAATTCTTACATCAAGAAGTTTGGTTTCTGTCTCGCCTCCGAGGATAAACTCAAAGACACCTTTGCGATTCTTTACATATGGATCGGCATAGAGTTCACGCACTCTCCGAGAGACATATTCCGCTGAATAAGGTCTGGTGTGATAGGTCTCGTAATACTCGCCCCAAGGCAGCCCCTTCATCTCGCTCTCCACATCCCTGAATACTTTGGAAATCCACTCGATGACGGAGCTGAAATAGGTCTTCACCTCATTGATCCCGTCATCATAGCGGTGTCTGCTCATATAGTCCTGCACCTTACCTCTACTGACCCATTCCAGCGCTGTAGCAAGATAGTCCTGCCTCTTACAGTCACCACTGATATAAGCGCTCCATTTCTGAAGGTTGGAGTTGTTGCTGTTGCTGTATTCCGCCTTGCAGAGAGTGACGAACGGACCCGAATAAATGGCGTTAAGCAGTTCCTGCTCGTTGAGCGGAACACCGGCGATATTGATGGTTCTGAACCAATCTTTGATTTCACTCTCCACTCCCTCGCACTCGTATATCAGCAGTTTTGTATTCAGGATGAGTTCCTGTTTGTCTTTAGGAAGGCTTGAGAAATACTGGGGGATATCGCTCTCTCCAAATTTTATCGCGAACCGGTCATTAAGAAACCTTCCAAGCGAAGTAATACGCTGCTGCCCGTCCAGCACCTCATATTCGAATTCGCCTACAGTGTTGAAATATATCAACCCCAAAGGATAGCCGCTCAGGACGGACTGGATTACCGCCACATCTTTTTTTCCATCGGCATATATGTAATTTCTCTGGTACTCCGGCTGGATGACCAGATGACCGTCAAGGCCGAACAGACCCTTGCCCTCGTACTCATTGTAAACGAAGCCCTTGCAGATGTCCGCCACCGTCCAGTCCGTATGCAGTTTTGTTCTCATAATCACTTTATTTTACGAATGCATATTCTCTTGTATAAAGGTTGCCTATTCACCACCGGGCCATTCCAAATGCCGACTTTCCCATTAATAAGAGTTTCGGTATCATTGCTAAGAACATATCCATCTTTCCCTTTTTCTTGTAAATGGCTATTATTAAAGCTTCCAATAATCTCAAACTGTTCCGGACAATATTTGTCAAGGAACGAAATAGGAACGCCCATAACGCCGGAATAATATGTTATTTCCTCCCTTGCGATACCCATAGCCACAATCGCTTCAATTATGCTTCTATAGCTCTCTCTCTTCCGTTAACTTCTTGATAAATAACCGCTTATAAATCTTATTCCCATTGATTGTCGCCTGATGTATGCCGCTTTCAGGATTCCACAGTCCGGCCGAGAATCCCCGTCCCTCGCTCTCCGTCGCCCCGATAATTTGGTATTGAAAGGGGCAGTATTTGTCCAGAAATGAAATCGGAACACCGAGGCATTCAGTATAGTCACTCGGAATCGCGTCCGTGTAGGGGACTTCAATCGCATCGTAGTTGTCATAGCGGTCATAAGCCTCCTTGCCCCTTATATCCTTATGCCGGCTGAACTTGAGATTGTCCGCCATAGTCATCAGGGACAGCGGCTGATGGCGTCTGCCGTGGTCTATGTTGGTGAACCAGCAGGAATTGCCCAGTCTGGTATAGTTGCCGACATAACCCATCTTAGCGGCTTTGGCCCTGTCGCTTTCAGCGACATCCGCCCCCTCCGGCACAGCGAAAACCATATCTGTAGTGAATCCGGTTGCACCCAGCCAGACCCCGTTGTCCTTTATCAAAGGGAATACCTCCTTGTAAGTTATCGCGTTCATATTCCCGATAACCAAAAATTTCTTGCCGGCTTCAAGTATCCAGGCCAGAAACTCCCTGAACATACTGAACGGAGGGTTAGTGACGATGATGTCAGCCTCGTCCCTCAACTTCTTGACTTCATCAGAGCGGAAATCACCGTCTCCTTCGAGATAATCCCAGATGAGGTCTTCATAGTCCACCCGCCCGTCTTCGCTGATGTCTTTCTTCTCAAGAACGAAGATTCTGCCGTTGTCCCTCGATTTGTCTTCGTCGTAGATGTCAGACTCCTGTTCGAATAGGGACGGCTCGGAGACGATGCCGTAGCGGGCTTTCTTGCTGTTGCGGGCATAACTCGTCGATATGAGTTTCTTCAACCCGTAGCGCTCGAAGTTTTGGGCGAAGAACTTGGTAAAGTTGCTCCATTCAGGGTCATCGCAGGGAAGCAGGACGGTCTTGCCCCTGAATGTATCCTTGTCGTACTCAATATAGGCATTGACTTCTTTCTGTATGTCCGGATATTGGGTATAGAATTCGTCGTTCTTGTTGACCTTGGCCGAGCCCAGGTTACCATTCTTGTTCGCCATCTCAAAGTGTTTTTGACTGTCAGTGGAGACAAAGATAAGATTTTATGAAAGTATTTTCTGTTTTGCACTGTTCTTTTATGTTTCTTATGTCCGCCCTATAGGATTGCCGGAAAAGACTCGCTATGTTCGCGGGCAGTCTCCGGAAGGGCCGGGGACGGATGATGAACTTAAAGACTTCAGATTATGGAAAACTCTCAATTCTCACTCCCGCGCTATGTGGATCTCAAACTCGATGCGGGTTTCACTGCGGTATTCGCTGACCGCAACAACCGGGAACTCCTCCGCAAGATGCTCAACCTCCTGCTCCCGGAGAGCGACGCGATTGCCGAAATCGAAGAGTACCTTGACCGTGAGCGGCTTCCGGACTTCCGTGGAGGCAAGGGGTCGGAACTTGACGTGCTCTGCCGCACGGATGACGGAAGGCGCTTCATCGTCGAGATGCAGCGCCGGGAGAAGGAAGCGTTCTTCGAGAGGTGCGTCTACTACGGCAGCGGACTCTATAGGCAGAGGCTGCTCAGGGGCGGACTCTATACGCAGCTGCGCCCGGTGTATGTGGTCGGCATCCTCGACTACAATCTCGGACACGCGGACGAATCACTCTGGGACACGGAGCATATCGTGTCCGAATACCAGATGACTGAAAAACGGACCGGAGAACTTGCGCCTCCGACAATTTCTTGTATCTTTGCCGAGTTGAGGCGCTTCACTAAGACGGAGGCGGAGTGCGTTTCTGACCGGGACTGGCTCTTCCACATATTCAGACAGGGCAGCGTGCTGGAGCATCTGGCGGAGGAACACAGGTCAGGGTTCTCGGGAGAGTTGCTCCGCGCGTGCGAGGTGGCCGGCTTCGACAGAAGAAAGAAAATGATTTTCGAACAGGATATGATACGGGAACTCGATAAACGCGCCGAGGACGCATACGCCAGAAGGGTGGCGATGGAAGAAGGCGAGGCTAAAGGCAGAGAAGAAGGCAGAGAAGAAGGCAGAGAGGAAGGTCGGGAGGAAGGTCGGGAGGAAGAAAGAACTTCCCTCGTCTCCAAATTGCTTAAGTCCGGCCTGAGTGCCGAGACTATAGCCTCAGCCACCGGACTGTCAGTGGAGACAGTGCTGGGGTGTCGCGGCTGAGAGGCCAGGCGTTGAGGCGCACTACTGAAGAACGGAAAGCCGCCACAAACCGGAATCCTGGAAAGCTTTAAAAGTATATGCTGATAGTACTTGAAGGACTGGACGGAGCGGGGAAATCCACTCAGGTAAAGATGCTCAAGGAGCATCTTGAGAGCGTATGTCCGCGAGTCGAATACATCCATTTCCCGCGTTACGGCGCTCCCGTGTACGGGGAACTGATAAGCCGTTTCCTCAGAGGGGATTTCGGCAGCATCGGCATCGTACACCCGCAGCTTGTGGCGCTGCTCTTCGCGGAGGACCGCCACGGGGCGGCACCTCAGATACGCCGGGCGCTTGAGGAGGGGGCTACGGTACTGCTGGACAGGTATGTATATTCCAACATAGCCTACCAGTGCGCCAAAATGTCCTCCGATGCCGGGGCCGAGGAGCTGAGGAAGTGGATCTTCAACACCGAATACGGAGACTTCAACCTGCCCCGTCCCGACCTCAACATCTTCCTCGACGTGCCTCTCGGCTTTGTGGAGAAGAGCCTCTCGGCGCATCGCGGCGGAGGGGACAGGGAGTATCTGCACGGCGGCGGCGACATCCACGAGGCGGATATCGCATTTCAGGAGCGGGTGCGGGATATGTACCGCAGGCAAGCTGCGGAAGACCCGAGTTTCATCACGGTGAACTGCGCTGACGAGCGTGGAGTCATGCTCCCTCCGGAGGCCATTTTCGAAAAGATACGGTCGATATATGAGAATAATAAAGAGAATTAGCGCCGTAGTCATAGGGTTCGTGTTCTTTTTCGCGGGGCTGTTCAAGCTTATGGATCCGGTCGGGGCGGGTCTGGTCGTGGAGGAGTATTTCAAGTTCCTGCATCTGGGCTTTCTGCGCCCGCTGTCGGGCTTTGTCGGCGGGGCCGGGGCTCTCATCGAGACTCTGCTCGGAGCCGCGCTGATTACCGGCGTGTGGAGGCAGGTGTGCGCCGCGGTGACACTCGCCATCCTCGGATTCTTCACCGTCCTCACGGCCATCACTCTGATATTCAATCCATCTATGGATTGCGGCTGCTTCGGGGAGGCGATTCACCTCACACATCTGCAGAGCTTCGTCAAGAATCTGGTGCTGCTGGTGCTGTGGGCCGTGGCGTTCGTGCCTCCCGGCGTTCAGGAGCCGACTCGCAAGGTGAAATATGTCAGTTTCTCGATCGCCGGCGTCTCGGTGTGTCTCTTCTTTCTATATTCCGTCCTGTCAGTCCCCGTGATTGACTTCACCGATTACCGGCCCGGAGCGGAACTCGACCCTGCGGAACTCTCGTTCAGCGACGCCGGAGGCGAATACGCCGATTCGCTCGCATTTGACAGCAGGGTGCTGATATCGTCCGTCTATAATCCGGAACGGCTCTCCGGACGCAAGTGGCAGAAGATCGCAGGTCTGATGGAGCAGGCCGCCGCCGCAGGATTCACCCCGCTGGTGCTGGCGGCATCCTACCCCGACGAGATTGCGGAATACGCCGGACAGGAAATACTGCAATACACCTACTTCGCCGACCGCAAGACCCTCCTGACCCTCAACCGCTCCAACGGCGGAGTCAGTTTCATAGCCGACGGGCAGATAATCGCGAAGTGGTCCGTCAACCGTACGCCGAAAAAAGACAAGCTCGAAGTCCTTGCCGGAACCGACCCTACAGAGTCGCTGATAGCGGAAAACAATGCTCCGAAGCTCAGGCTTCAGGCTTTTCTGCTGTATGTATTCGCCGTGATGCTGCTGTTGTAAGCCCCCTCAGGGCCGCGCCAGCAGAAAGGCCTTCATCCCTGCCACATCATCCTTCCCGAAGCTCTTCTGCTCTCCGGAAGCGAGGTTCTTGATGTTCACGACGGCGGCTTCGGCCTCCGAAGCTCCGGTGATGGAGATGAACGGGATGAATTTGCGCCCGGCATAGTCGAACTGCTTCTTGAGCTTGGAGGAATCGGGATAAATCTCCACCGCAATACCCTCCGCGCGCAGGGCTGATGCCACAGGGAATATATATCCGACCTCATCAATCCCCATATTGGCAAACAGAAGGGTTGTACTGCTCCTGAGGCCTTCCGGGAACTTGTCAAGTCCGCAGAGCACGTCATAAATCCGGTCCGCACCGAAACTTATGCCCACTCCGGACATATCCGGAAGGCCGAAAATGCCGGTGAGGTTGTCGTAGCGCCCGCCGCCGCAGATGCTTCCTATCTGCCAGTCCAAGGCCTTGACTTCGAAGATGGCTCCGGTATAGTAGTTGAGTCCCCTCGCAAGCGAGAGATCGAGCTCCACAGGGGCGCTGATGCCGGCGGCACCTATAAAGCCGAACAGCTCCTCCAGCTCCTCCAGACCCTTCATCCCGGTCTCCGAGGCGGCCATAATCCCGCGCATCTTCCCGATTTTCTCCTCCGTCGTCCCGCTGAGGGAAAGGACCGGTTCAAGCAGGGATATCGCCTCGTCGCTCAGGCCCTTGCCGCGCATCTCGTCCCGCACCGCGTCAAGACCTGTCTTGTCGAGCTTGTCTATCGCCACGGTGATATCGACCACCTTGTCCGGAAATCCGCATATTTCGGCGAGTCCGGTGAGGACCTTGCGGTTGTTGATCTTTATCAGCACATTGATTCCCAGCCTTCTGAACACTTCGTCCACTATCTGCACAAGTTCGAGTTCGCAGAGCTGGCTGCGGCTGCCTATCGCGTCTACGTCGCACTGATAGAATTCGCGGTAACGCCCCTTCTGCGGACGGTCGGCCCTCCATACAGGCTGAATCTGGAAACGCTTGAACGGGAATGACAGCTCGTCGCGGTGCTGCACCACATAGCGGGCGAAAGGCACCGTAAGGTCGTAGCGCAATCCCTTCTCGCACACCTGCGGAGCAAGCGGTCTGGACGGATCCACATCCGCGAAGGCATCTCCGGAATTGAGTATCCTGAACAGCAGCTTGTCCCCCTCCTCGCCGTATTTTCCGAGCAGAGTCGAGAGATTCTCCATAGCCGGAGTCTCAATCTGAGAATATCCGTAAGTGCGGAATACCGAGCGTACGGTATCGAAGATGTGGTTTCTGCCGGCCATCTCGCTCTGGCCGAAGTCCCTGGTTCCCCTCGGGATTGACGGTTTCTGTGCCATTGACATTTGTTTTATCTCGCGAATTTACTACTTTTGGTAAAAATTACACAATTTATATCATTTAAGCTTCGCAAGTACCTGCACAATGCTTATTTTACAACAAATTTTATTTGAGTTATAGCAGATGAAAGATTTTGTCAAGATGACTCTGGCCGTGGTCTGCGGTCTGATAGTTGTGGGTGTAATCGTTTTCATACTCGGATTCGGGATGCTCGGCGCACTTGTCGCAGCCGGCAGCGGCACGCCCGCGATTCCCAAATCCGGAGTTCTCGTGATGGATATGTCACGCTTCGCGATAGGCGAGCGGAGCGAGGGGGCGAATCCTCTGGCTTCAGTCACCGGGGGCAGCGATGTGAACATAATAGGGCTGTGGGATGCGGTGCAGGCCATCAATGCCGCCGCGGCAGACCCTGCGGTACAGTATATATATCTGAAGACGGACGGGGTGGGCGGCGATGTCGCGTCGCTGGAGGAGCTGCGCAAGTCCCTCTCCCTCTTCCGTGAGCGCAGCGGCAAGCCGATAGTGTCATATATCGAAGCTCCGACCACCGGATCGTACTACCTCGCCTCCGTCTCCGACAAGATCTATATGACCTCCCATATCGGAGGTACCTATATGCTGACGGGAGTGTCCAGCCAGTCGGTGTTCCTCGGCGACATACTCAAGCGGCTGGGAGTCAATGTGCAGCTCATTCGCCACGGGAAATACAAGTCTGCGGGGGAGATGTTCACCCGCGCGAATTCCAGTGAAGAGAACCGGGAGCAGAACCAGAGGCTGGTGGACTCCATCTGGGAGAGTATGTCGGAGAGCATAACCGGAAGCCGCGACATCACGGCGGCGGAGCTGGACGGCGCCATCAACGGCCTCAAGCTCAATTTGCCGCAGGATTTCGTGGAATGCGGGCTCGTCGATGAACTCCTGACCCGTTCCGAGCTGGAGGACAAACTGGCGGTGCTGGCCGTCAAGGACAGTTTCAAAGATGTCAGCCTGATTCCGTTCGAGGACTATGTGGCTGTGAAGTCCGCGCCTTCCAAGGCGAAGCGGAAGATTGCCGTCATCTACGCCGACGGAGAGATTGTCGACGGCGGCGGCAAATCCGGAGTGGCAGGGGACAGGTTCGCCTCGCTCATCTCCAAGGTGTGCGCCGACTCCACGGTCAAGGCCGTCGTGCTGCGCGTCAATTCTCCGGGAGGAAGCGTGCTTGCTTCAGAGAAGATAAAGACCGAGCTGGACAATCTCAAGGAGACCAAACCGGTAGTGGCCTCATACGGCGGCTATGCGGCATCCGGAGGATACTGGATTTCCAACGGATGCGAGAAGATATTCTCCGATGCGACGACCCTCACCGGCTCGATCGGGGTGTTCGGCCTGGTCCCGGACTTCTCGAAGACCGCGAAAGACGTGCTTCATATAGGGGTGGAGAGCGTAAGTTCCCACAGGCACGGTGACATGTTCAGTCTGACGCGACCTTTCGACCAGAGCGAGTACAACTATATGACCAGGTCCATCGAGACCATCTACGGCAAATTCGTCTCCATAGTCGCCGAGAACAGGTCGCTGCCTGAGACGACAGTGGATTCCATCGCGCAGGGCCGCGTGTGGACGGGGGCTGACGCCCTCACGGTCCATCTCGTGGACGAAATCGGGACGCTTGAGGATGCGGTGCAGTATGCCGCCGCTCTTGCCGGAGATCCGGCGCTCTCCGGATGGAACATCTGCGGCTATCCCGCCCCTCAGAGCCAGATGGAGAAAATCCTCTCCAAGATAGGGGGCAGCGGTGCTGACGGCATAGCCGCCCGGCTTGGATTTCTCAAGGATTTGACAGCTCCCCAGATGCTTGCAAGGATGGAGAACAGGATTGAGGTGAAATAGTAAGGAAGCCTTCAGCCGCGACACCCCAGCACTGTCTCCACTGACAGTCCGGTGGCTGAGGCTATAGTCTCGGCACTCAGGCCGGACTTAAGCAATTTGGAGACGAGGGAAGTTCTTTCTTCCTCCCGACCTTCCTCCCGACCTTCCTCTCTGCCTTCTTCTCTGCCTTCTTCTCTGCCTTTAGCCTCGCCTTCTTCCATCGCCACCCTTCTGGCGTATGCGTCCTCGGCGAAGATACAAGAAATACCATTAAATATTATCTTCGCACTATGGTAAAAATAATGGGAATAGTGAATCTGACACCGGATTCGTTCTGGGCGGACAGCAGGACGCTGCCGGAAGAGGCGCCGCAGCGCATAGAGAAGATGATTGCCGACGGAGCGGACATCATAGACATCGGCGCGGTGTCCACCCGTCCCGGAGCCGCTGCAGTGAGCGAGGAGCAGGAGTGGGGACGGCTCGCCCCCGTGCTTGAGAAGCTTGACCCGGGACTGGACATTTCCATAGACACCACCAGCGCCCTGATTGTCCGCAGGGCGTTCGAGACTTTCGGACGGTTCACCGTCAACGACATATCGGCGGGGGAGGACGACCCGGAGATGCTCCCGACGGTAGGGAAACTCGGACTGAGGTACATCGCAATGCACAAGAGGGGCAACCCCCGGACGATGGATTCACAGTGCAGCTACCCGGAAGGGGTCATCCCGGCACTGAAAGAGTATTTCGAAGAATTCGGACACCGGGCGGCGGAATATCATATCAACGACTGGATTCTCGACCCCGGACTGGGCTTCGCCAAGACGGCGGAGCAGAACTGGGAGATACTTGAGGGTCTGGAAGCGCTGCGCGTGTTCGGAAGACCGATTCTGATAGGAGCCGCGGACAAGCGCTTCACCGGCGGCGACACCGAGAAGGCCCATCGCATCGCCATCTCCCGGGGTGCGGACATCCTCCGCGTCCACGACATCAAAAAAGCCCGGCGGACTGCCGGGCTACAATGAAAAAAATCTGTCTTCTCAGTCTTCGAAGATGGACGGGACTCTGTCGCAGTTGCAGTTCCCGCTGACCGGGATGGTCCTGTAGCGCAGGATTATCAGCGCAAGCAGAATCAGGCAGGCGGCGAATACAATACAGTAGCTGCCTCCGGTGAACACCTCCGTCCAGCTGTCCGCGTCCCTGAGGGCGTCGACATTGGACATCACGAGGGCGAAAGTGTTGTTGGTGAAGTGCATCAGCATCGTCAGCCTCAGCGAACCAGTCCTATAATATACATAGCCGAAGAGGCCGCCGAGCAGCAGCGCCGGCACGGCCTGCCACGGATTGGCGTGGATGACGGCGAAAAACAGGGCCGACACCGCTATCGCCCAACCGGGCTTCATCCCTCTGCCGAGCAGCCCACGCAGCACCATGCCCCGGCACAGCCACTCCTCGAAGAAGGGAGCGAATATGCTGACGCACAGGAAGTTCACGAGCAGGTTACCCTGAGTCATACCTTTGAGCATACTCTCAAGCCACTCCGGCATCGGGGGGAGCAGTCCGTTGAAGGCGTCGGCGCAGAACGACAGAGCCAGCGTCGATAGGACTGCAGAGACGGCGCACGACAGTCCCCCCGGCGGGCTGAAATGCCCGCTGTCCATCTTCAGTCCCTCTCCGGTGAAACTTCCGGCGCGGCTTTTGGCATAGGCGTAAATCATAGCGGGGATGAACATCAGCGGATAGGCGATAATCATCGCATATTCCGATGACGCTTCAGCGGAAAACGCCGCCGCGAACGCGATTGTGGCGATATTGCCCAGCACCGTGCCGAGCAGGAGCATCGCTATGAGGACGAACATCTCCTTCACCCCCGGCACATACCAGGAGTAATTGTCGAAGAACCTGTAGTTCCTTACCTTGTGCATAGATTATCTGTATAACGGACTTGGATACACTCCTTCGCGGGCAAGCTCGGCGAACTTCGCCACCACCGCCGGCCTGTCCTCCTTGTAGGTTACGCCGAACCAGCGGGACGGAGTGGAGAGCACCTCGCACTCGGCTTCGCCGCCCTTTATCATTACGTCCACGGCATACGGTATGTAGAACTCCTTCTTGAGTTCCTGCGCGTTGTCCCGGAGGAAATCCCTGAATATCGCTTCCGCCTTCGGGAAGAAATCCGGGGTGAAGCCCCACATGTTCATAGAACAGAGGTCCTTCCCGCGAAGTTCCGTATGCTCGCCCGTGCAGGAGTTGTCCCCGCTGACAAGACCGTCGGAGTCCTTTATTATATTGAGGTGTTCCACCACGTCGGTCAGATGCATAGCCCCGTCGTAGTGGCAGATGCCTCTGGACACGCCTCCCGATTCGCTGAGGGTGTGGTCGAGCTCGAATCCTATGATGGCATAGACCCCCTTGCTGTCGGCGTGTGCACGGCACCATTCCGCCGCCTTGACGAATGATTCCCTTCCGTAGAAGTCATCGCCGTTAATCACGAGAAACGGCTCCCTGATGACATCCTTGGCCATCAGCACCGCGTGTGCCGTCCCCCACGGCTTCTGCCGCTCAGGATTGAGGCTGAAGCCTTCCGGAATCCGGTCCAGCTCCTGGGTCACGAAGACGAACTCCAGCGGAGTGCCGTCGGGACATTTCACTGAGCTGTATTTTTTCTTGACCGTCTCCTTGAAGACATCGAGGAAATACTCCCTCACGACATATACCACCTTGCCGAATCCGGCGTGTACCGCATCGTAGATTGAATAGTCGATGATGGTCTCCCCGTCGGGGCCGAGACCGTCCATCTGTTTCAGGCCTCCATAGCGGCTGCCCATACCGGCGGCGAGGACCAAAAGTGCAGGTTTCATAATAGAAATGTTAATAGTTATTGTTCCACAAATTTAATTATTTTTGCGTGAAAAAGTTTAACGATGTCGGGTATAGGCAAAGATTTATGGGACCGCGGCAAGGATGGCGGCAGGAGGGAGCAGCGCAGCTTCCTGCGCTACGCCATAGTCGCCACCGCCCTGTTTGCCGTTTTTATGCTTGTCAAGAAGGACAATGTCATCACATGGATCAATGCCGGATTCACACTCGGGGCGCAGCGCCGCCAGATAGAACAGCTTGAGCGGAGGAACGCCGGACTCGACAGACAGATTTCCGACCTGACCGGCAACAGGGATTCGCTTGAGAGGTATGCGAGGGAGACCTACTTCTTCGCGGCTCCGGGTGACGATGTCTATATCGACGAAACCGGACGGTAGCTCAGGCGCACCACCTTCCCGCAGTCTTCCCCCACCTTCACCGCCTCATCGATACGGCAGCAGAGCAGCGCCGCCACATGCTGTCCGTCGAGTTCTATCACTTCCGCCTCTTCCTTGTCCGCAGCGGACCATCCGAGGTCGGTGAATATGTCCGAGAGCTTCTTTCTGCGGCCTCCCATCCCCAGTGGACACATCCAGTCCCCGGGCCTCCACCCGCGCAGCTTCAGGGGGAATTCGATCTTTGCGAAGTCCGCTATGATTACCCCCTCCGGCTGCCTGAGTTCTCCGATTTCTTCGCGGGAGAGGATTTCGCAGCGGAGTTCCCTGCGCGGTCTTTCCCGGCGGAGCAGCAGGCTGGACGATGTCGCGTCCACCGGGCCGAAGCGTTTGCCGCCCAGCTGTCTGCCGCAGCGTATCGCGTCGCGGAGCGAGTCGAACTCCCGTCTCCCTATGCCGCTGTCTTCGAGCAGCCTCCACAGCATATATTCCCAGTGCTTGAGTTCCCTGAGTCCGGCTATGCGGATGCTGCCGTCTTCGTTCAGGACTCTTTCCCGCGCCTGAGAGAAGTAGTCTTCGGCTATGTCGTCCGCCTGCGCGAATCTGGACATATCCTCGTTGAGGGTGCGCACGAACGACGGATTGATCTGCCGGAAGATAGGGAATACCTCGTTGCGTATGCGGTTGCGCCTGTATCCGTTTTCGTAATTGGTCCTGTCCTCGCGCCAGGAGCAGCCGTGTTCTTCCATCCAGCACTTGATTTCCGCCCTTTCGGTTCCGAGCAGCGGGCGCACCACCCCCGGACGGTCTCCCATTCCCCGGATTCCCTTGAGCCCAGTACCTCTCAGAAGGTTGAGCATCAGCGTCTCCGCATTGTCGTCCGCATTGTGGGCCACGGCTACGGCATCGAAACCCCGCTCGCGGCACAGCTGCCCGAACCATCCGTAGCGCAGCTCCCGTGCCGCCATCTCGATGCTGACGCCTTTGCGAAGGGCGTATTCACGGGTGTCAAAACATTTGACGAAATATTCCGTCCCGCGTCTGCGGCACCATTCCTCCACGAACTCCGCGTCAGCGTTGGATTCTTCGCCGCGAAGACGGAAGTTGCAGTGGGCTACGGCAATACGGGCCCCGGGAAAAAGTTCCGGAGCCCTGTTTGCCATATACATCGAATCTATGCCTCCGCTGACTGCGAGAAGGATGCTTTTCATCGCTTGTTGCTGATCAGGTAGGTGAAGTTGATTGAGAAGAATTCCTTGAGCTGTATCCTCTCCCTGCCGTCAATCATCACGACCGGGTCGTAGATGAGCCAGGTGTTGAGTCCTATGCTGAAATATTTTGCGACCTGCCAGGAGAACTTGTTGTCCCAGTTCACGCGGTTGTGCCGGAACGGGGTGTTGAGGTAGTCGGTGAAAAGCACCAGCTGGGTCTCGTATTTGAAGTTGTCGTTGACGGAT
The DNA here is from genome assembly GCA_963631065.1 of Ruminococcus bicirculans (ex Wegman et al. 2014). GTDB lineage: Bacteria > Bacteroidota > Bacteroidia > Bacteroidales > UBA932 > Cryptobacteroides. The sequence continues at coordinate 35,674 of CAVGPE010000052.1, read as the reverse complement.
GTCCTGAAGTTGACCTTCACCTGGGCTCCGAACTGGAAGAGACGGCTGTAATAATTGTCTCCGACCGCAGGGTCGAGTTCCGGAGAGGTCAGCTTCATTCCGTATGTCTTCCTGAGGCTCGGCTCCGTGCAGATGGTGAATCCTCCCGTAATCGGGGCTATGTTGACATTGAACCAGTCGGTCGGAGTCCACTCCATACCGAATGCGACCGTGGTGTAGGCCGGGGAGAGGAATCCGGACTTGAGCGTGCCGTTCCACTTCCCCGTCTCCGCATCCTGCTTGTAGGAGTCGTAGCTGTCGGTGAACTGTGAACGGAAGTCGAACGATGCGGTGTAGTTCCAGTCGCTGTCCTTGAATATCTTGTATCCCAGTCGGCTTTCGAGCTTGATGAGGTCGTTGCTTTTCTGGAGAAGGTCCTCCTTGTCCTGAGACCAGAGGAAGCCGTATTTGAGCTGAAGACGGTTGTTCCAGCTGACAAGCCCCTTGGAGTAGTTGGCGTTGGCATCAACTCCGAGGCTGAGTGTCAGGGTGTTGTAGCCTCCGGCAGCCCAGTTCCACAAGCTGGTGTTGCTGGTGCCGAGGTCGAACTGCATAGAACTTTTCCAGTACTGCGGCTTCTCCTCGGCGGCCTTGGACGCCGGGGCCTCCTGCATCGCCGCCGTCGCCGCCGCCATCGCTTTCTGAAGTTCATCGTCCTGCGCCAGCATAAGAGACTGGCCGCAGAGAAGGGCGAGTGAGAATATAAGTATCCGTTTCATAACAAGACGGTTTGATTAATATGAAATCGCAAACACCACTCTTCTGTGAGAAGGCTTTCCGGAGAATATGTCCCTGCCTTCCTCTTCGCAGACGCAGCTGTCGATAGGGATGCACCTGATGGTGGCCTTGGTCGCGTCCTTGATGGCCTGCTCGGTCTCGGCTGTGCCGTCCCAGTGGCAGAGCAGGAACTTCCCGGTCTGAATCTTCTCCCTGAACTCGTCCCAGCTGTCGCACTTCTCCATGCGCGAGTCGCGGAACGCGAGGGCCTTTCTGTAGATGTTGTCCTGTATGTCGTCCAACAGTCCGGAGATATGCGCGGCGATGCCGTCGAAGGCCATAGTCTCCTTGGTGAGCGTGTCGCGGCGGGCCACTTCGACGGTGCCGGACGCGAGATCCCTTGCGCCCATCGCGATGCGTACAGGCACTCCCTTGAGCTCCCATTCCGCGAATTTGAATCCCGGACGCAGCGTGTCGCGGTCATCTATGCGGCAGCTGATGCCCAGAGCGCCGAGGGCGTCCCGCAGCTCTTCCATCTTGGCGAGGATTTCCGCACGCTCTCCGTCGGTCTTGTATATAGGGACCGTCACCACCTGTATAGGAGCGAGTTTCGGAGGCAGCACGAGTCCGTTGTCATCTCCGTGCGCCATCACGAGGGCTCCCATAAGTCTGGTGCTGGCTCCCCAGGATGTGGCCCAGACATATTCCTGTCTGCCCTCCCTGTTGGTGAACTGCACGTCGAACGACTTGGCGAAGTTCTGTCCCAGAAAGTGTGAGGTGCCGGCCTGCAGGGCCTTGCCGTCCTGCATCATAGCCTCTATCGTGAGGGTGTCGAGCGCTCCGGCGAACCTTTCGTTGGGACTCTTGTGTCCCACTATCACCGGCAGGGCCAGTACGTTGCGCGCGAAGTCCGCATAGACGCCGACCATCTCCATAGCCTTGGCCTGCGCCTCTTCGGAGGTCGCGTGGGCCGTGTGTCCCTCCTGCCAGAGGAATTCGGCGGTGCGGAGGAAGAGTCTCGTGCGCATCTCCCAACGCACCACGTTGCACCATTGGTTGCAGAGTACCGGGAGGTCTCTCCAGGAGGTAATCCAATTTTTATAAGTGCTCCAGATGATGGTCTCGGAGGTCGGGCGGACAATCAGCTCCTCTTCCAGCTTCGCGTCCGGGTCAACCACGACTCCATTGCCGTCGGGGTCGTTCTTCAGGCGGTGATGGGTGACAACCGCGCATTCTTTGGCGAATCCGGCCACGTGTTCGGCCTCGCGGCTGAAGAACGACTTCGGGATGAAGAGCGGGAAGTAGGCGTTCTGCACGCCCGTCTTCTTGAATCTCCCGTCGAGGGCGCTCTGCATCTTCTCCCAGATTGCGTAACCGTATGGCTTGATGACCATACATCCTCTCACGGCGGACTGCTCCGCCAGATCTGCCTTCAGCACCAGATCATTGTACCATTGAGAATAATTCTCAGACCGTTTGGTAACCTCTTTTGCCATATTCCTGTTGAAAATCTGCGTTTTTTTCCGAAATTTGCATCTATATACAGAATCGGGAGTGAGCCCGAGTCTTTGCCGACGCAAAGATACAAATTTTATATGATTAACGGGGGACTGTAATATGAAACGGATTCTGGCGCTTTTACTGCCTCTTCTTTTTGCTCTCGCTTCGTGCGGGCCGGCTGCGTGGTATTCCGGGCAGCAGCGGTATCCGGACGGCATATATGTGCGTGTAGAACCGGCGTCGATGCCGGTGCGGCTGTATTCCAAGGATGATTTCGCGGCTATGGCCGCGCAGAATATCGCCCGCGACAAGCAGGTCGCGGATACGGTGTACGTGGTGCTGAGGGACGATACCGGCACCGCGTACTCAAGCCTTTATGACAACTGGTATTCCGACTGGGCCTGGAGGTACGGATGGAGCTGGAGTTGGGGCTGGAGTCGGCACTGGTGGCATTATGACCCGTGGTATTCTTACGGCAGACATTGGGGATACAGCCCTTGGTACTACGACCCTTGGCATTACGATCCGTGGTATTATGACCCTTGGCGTTACGACCCTTGGTACGGTCCGGGCTATCATCACCACCACTACGGCTGGCATTGGAATCCCGCACCTCCGAAGCCGGGACTTTCTCCTGACGGAAGGCACTACTACGGCGAGCGCAGATATACCCAGGACGGCGGGACGCAGGGCAACAGGGGCGGCGGAAGCGGCTACAATTACAGGCCGGGAGTCAGCGGCGGCAGCTACGGCTCGTCCGGATCCGCAGTTCTGAACAACAGGCGCTCCGTTTCCGGCGGCAACGGTGCGGTGAACAGGTCCACATCATCTTCTTCTGCTTCCGGACGCACGGGAGTCAATTCCGGCAGCGGATACAACTATTCGCGCAGCTACGGCAGCCGTAACGAATCCTCCGGCAGCTCAAGCGGTTCAGGCAGCTACAGCCGCAGCTCAAGTTCAAGTTCAAGTTCAAGTTCAAGTTCAAGCAACTCAAGCATCTACAGCCGCAGCAGCTCAAGTTCGAGCAGTTCGAGCAGCTACAGCCGCAGCAGCGGGTCAAGCTATTCCGGCGGTTCTTCCTCTTCCAGGAGCTACGGAGGAGGCAGTTCGTCGCGCAGCGGCGGCGGAGGCGGCGGGAGCAGCCGCGGAGGCGGACGCAGGTAGTCTTTACATCAAATGGGAAACAGTATGAAGAAAACGATATCCTTCGCCGTTGCGCTTGTCGCATCCGTGACTTTCGCCGGCGCGCAGAATATGTACGATGCCATCAACTTCAGCCGTAACGACTATCTCGGAACGGCACGCACGATGGCGCTGAGCAATGCGGTCACCGCCATAGGCGGGGATCTCGGTACGATAGGCATCAATCCTGCCGGTTCGGCGGTGGCCAACTACGGACAGCTGACGGTCACTCCGGGGCTGGCCATATCTTCAGTATCTTCGGCATATTCGCCGGAGGGCGACGCCCGTTTCGGCGCGTTCGGCAATACGTCCCGCTCGCAGCTCAATCTCCCCAATCTCGGTATCTCGATGGTGATGAACACCGGCAGCCGCAGCGGACTTAAGTCATTCACTTTCGCCGTGGTGTCCAACCAGACCGTGCAGTACAACTATTCGGCCTCCGCGTTCGGCACTAACTCAATGACCTCCAAGATAGCAGAGTTCGCGGCCTCCGCCGAGGGGATAGCGGAGAGCGTGCTGGCCAATTACAACTCCTATAACAGCAGTTCCGTCTCCTGGGATATCCTTACAGCATACCAGAGCGGTATGTTCAGCTCTTACGGACGGGACGGGAAATATGTCGGAGTGACCGAGGGCCTGGATTACGACGGGGGATACCATTTTGTGCCGGGGGAACTTTCACAGACTTCATCGGTGACGAAGGAGGGACGCAAGAACGACCTCGTGTTCAACTTCGGGGCAAATATCTCCGACCGCTTCTTCTTCGGCGTCAATCTCGGCACGCCGACCGCGAGCTACAGATACTCCGAAGCTTTCTATGAGGCGGCCGTCAATCCGGATATGTTCCCCGTGTCCTTCATTCTGGATAACGGGGATGAGTCCACGACTTATTTCAGGAGCAGCACCTATACATATAACTATACCGCCGACATAGACGGCATCTATGCCAAGATAGGCTTCATCGCCGTTCCGGTGACGGGACTGCGCATAGGCGCGGCCATACAGACTCCGACGGCCTACACCATCACGGAGAAATGGCGCTACGGGGCCTCTACGAGTTTCGATGATTCCTATTTCAATGACAGTCAGACTTCTCCGACAGGAGAGTATACATATTATCTCAAGTCCCCGTATGTCGCCAATCTCGGTCTGGCCTACACTTTCGGCCAGTACGGTTTCGTCAGCGTGGATTATGAGCTGACCGACTACAGCGTGATGCGCTTCTCGGACCCGGACTCCGACTATATGTCCGGCGACAGATATCTCGACCTCAACGAAACCAACAGAAATTTCGCCGGACTCTCCCACGCCCTGAGAATAGGGGCGGAGATGAAACTCTCGCCGGCGTTCTCCCTGCGTGCGGGCGGCTCGGTTCTCAGCTCTCCTGAGCGCCACTGGCTCGACAGCGAGGGACAGGATGTCACCGCCGACCGGTATCTGCGCGAGTTCGACACCTACAACAGTCACGCGAAGAATCTGGTGTCCTCCAGCTACTATAAGGACAGGACGGTTTCGCTGTCATTCGGCGTGGGGTACTCGTCCGCCGGTTCCTTCTTCGCCGATCTGGGAGCGAAGCTGACCAGATATCCGGAAGCGACATTCTCGCCATATTACGATTACGACAACTACAATGCGGCAGGCTCGCTTGTGAACGTGAAGTCTCCGCGGATATTAAACAGACCTAATCTCTGGAACGTGGCCCTGACTTTCGGCTGGCGCTTCTAAGAGTCTCATCAATTTATGGAATTTACAGCCAAACAGCTTGCCGATATCCTTCACGGGACGGTCGAAGGAAATCCTCAGGAAAAAGTTTCATCATTCGCGAAAATCGAACACGGCAAGCCCGGGCAGCTTTGCTTTCTCGCCAATCTGAAGTACGAACAATATGCATATTCCAGCAGGGCCTCCGTCCTGCTGGTAAATGCGGACTTTACGCCGAAACAGCCGGTGACGTCCACTCTGGTGAGAGTGGAGAATGCCTACACCGCCCTTGCGGAGCTGCTCAAGTATGTCTCCGACCACAAGAAGAAATATCGCCGGCATCGCGGACGCTGCCGCATAGCCTGGAGCGCGAAGATAGGCAAAAGGGTGTCCGTGGGGGATTTTGTCACGATAGGGAAGGACTGCAGGATAGGGGACTGTACGAAGATCTATGACAATGTGACCATAGGCGAGGGGACCAGGATAGGCTCGTACTGCATAATCTACCCCGGGGTGCATATTTTCCCCGGAATGGTGATAGGGGACAGGGTGATACTTCACGCCGGCTGCATCATAGGGGATGACGGATTCGGCAACGCCCCTCAGCCCGACGGAAGCTGGCGCAAGATAGAGCATATGGGCAATGTCATTATAGGGGACGACGTGGAGGTGGGTTCCAATACCACCATCGACAGGGCTCCGATGGAATCCACTGTCATCGGAGACGGCGTGCGGATTGACAACCTCTGCCAGATAGCCCACAATGTGGTGGTCGGGAAGAATACCGCGATAGCGGCCCAGACCGGCATAGCCGGCTCGACGAAGATAGGCGGTAACTGCATCCTTGCCGGACAGGTGGGGATTGTGGGCCATGTCACGATTGCGGACAGGACAAAGATAGGCGCAAAATCAGGAGTGATAGGGAATATACGGAAGCCGGATCAGGCGTATTTCGGCATCCCGGCGATTCCTCACGCGACTTTCCTGCGGGCATACGCCAAATTCAAGCAGTCGGGTGAAGAATAAAAATTTTTTCTATCTTTGCACCCCAATGAATCAACAGACAGTTAAAAGAGAATACAATTTCGAGGGAAGAGGGCTTCACACAGGACGTTACGCACATTTGACGATTTGTCCCGCCCCGGAGAATTTTGGAATACGCTTTCTTCGCACCGATTTGAATGTGGAAATCCCTGCGCTTGCCACCAAGGTGAGCCGTACGGACAGAAGTACCACCATCTCCGAAGGGGAGGCCTCGGTGGTCACCATAGAGCATCTGCTTTCGGCCCTTACGGGACTCGGGATAGACAACGCCCTGCTGAAAGTCGACAATCTGGAAGTTCCCATACTCGACGGCAGCGCGGAGTGCTATGTTAGGGCGATAGCGCCGGACGGACTTCAGGAGCAGTCTGCCGAAAGGAAATATATCACGGTGAAGGAAGAGGTGGAAATCAGGGACGAAAAGACCGGCTCGTGGGTGAAGATATCCCCCGCCGACAGTCTCTCCTATGACGTGACGGTGGATTTCGCTTCCCGGGTATTGGGAGTGCAGAGCGCACATTGGAGCGAGAATGCCGACTATGTCGGGCAGATAGCCCCCTGCCGTACTTTCTGTTTCTTCCACGAACTCGAAGTCCTTGCGGCGGGCGGCCTCATCAAGGGCGGAGACGTGGACAACGCGATAGTCATCGTGGAGCATCCGGTCACGGAGGAGCAGGTAAACAGTATGTGTTCCATCTTCGGGCAGCCGAGACTGTCCGTGACCGACAAGGGATACCTCAGCAATCTTAAACTTCACTTCCCCAACGAATGCGGGCGGCACAAGCTGCTCGACCTCATAGGGGATATGAGACTCGTGGGCGGATACCTGCGGGCGAATATAAGCGCGTACAAACCAGGCCATAAAATCAACAGCGCCGCAGCAGCGGCCGTAATGGAAAAAATCAAGTAATTATGGTTAAAATTCATCCGCTTGCGACCGTAAGCGCAAATGCAAAACTTGGCGACAACGTAGAAGTAGGGCCTTACGCCTTCATAGACGACAATGTCGAGATAGGCGACAACTGCAAGATTTATCCCCACGCCAACATCTTCCCGTATGTGAAGATGGGCAGCCATTGCTCGGTGTTCCCGGGAGCGGTAGTTGGCGGAGTGCCTCAGGACCTCAAGTTCGACGGAGAAGTCACTTATGTTGAAATCGGGGACTATGTCACGATACGCGAGTGCGCCACAATCAACAGGGGTACCAAGGCCAGCGGCAAGGGTGTTACGAAAATCGGCAATAACACTCTGATAATGTCCTATGTGCACGTGGCACACGACTGCCGGGTCGGCAACCACTGCATTCTCGTCAGCTATGTCGGCATAGCCGGAGAGACGGATGTGGATGACTGGGCCATCATCGGTGGCAATACCGCCGTGCATCAGTTCTCCCACATCGGGACGCACGCTATGGTGGGCGGCTGCTCTGCGGTCAACAAGGACATACCTCCGTATTCCATCTGCGGGCGCACCCCTATCTGCTATGCCGGAATCAATATCGTGGGGCTTCGCAGGCGCGGCTTCGACTCCGACACCATCCGCAACATCAAGGACATATACGACACGATATACTATCAGGGCTTCAACTTCTCCGACGGATGCGCCAAAGTGGAGGCCGGCTTCCCTCCGTCCGAAGAGCGGGACAACATCCTCGATTTCATCAGGAATTCCAAGCGCGGTATTGTCCGTGCGAGTGACTCCTCTTCCAAGGGAATCATCGAGTAGGTGACCCTGACGATAGCATATTTCCCTCCTATAGAATACTTTGCCCTGCTCGCAAAGTATTCTTTGGTTTATATCGAGGCCTGCGAGAACTATCAGAAGCAGTCCTATCGCAACCGCTGCAGATTCTACGCTTCCGACGGCGTGCAGTCCCTCAGTTTCCCGGTACGGCACAGGGAAGGCTCCATATCCATCCCGATAAAGGAAGTGGAGGTGGATTATTCGACCCCGTGGGTCGCGAAGACCGAGCGCTGCATCGACACGGCCTACCGCTCCTCCGCGTTCTTCGACTATTACCGCGACGGGCTGTTCGCGATTCTGGATTCACACCCGCGGACTCTATGGGAACTCGATATGCGCATTATACGGTTTTTTATGGACAGGATAGGACTGACCGCGGAATTGAGGGAAACTTCTGAATATGTCGGCCCGGACTACGACATACATCCTAAAAGGCCTGACTCAATCCTGCGCGAACTTGGATTGGAAAGACCTTATTATCAAGTATTTGCTGATAAGATGGGATTCAAGGGCAATCTCTCCGTGATGGATCTGGTCTTCAACGAGGGCCCCTCGTCCCTGGACTTCATTCTGTAGAATCGTTCCCGTCGGAGCCGTCCCCGTTCTTCTCGTGGAACCAATATACCGAGCTCACCGCGCCTGAGGACCCTTTCGACGATGCCATATTGAGGTTCATCTGTGCGAAGTCGTTCTCTCCGAGCAGTTCGAGCACTTCCTCGTTCTTTATGACCTTGATGTCTTCGAGAAACTTCTCGTTGGCCTGAGTCAGGACTTCATACTGCTCTCCGTATATCTGGAAGGTCCGGCTGAAGTCTATCTTCTCCTTGAAGTATTCGACTACTGCCTTCTGCGTGTCTTCCTCCGCCACGGCATAGTAGAGGGAGTAGGAGAAGGTATAGTTCTGCGGTTTGTCGAGGCTGCACGCGCCCAGCGCGAGAATCCCCGTGAGCAGAACGGCGGCGGTTCTGATAATTCTGTGCATAAAACATTAATTTTGGCAAAATTACAAAATTTTCCTATATTTGCACCGTGAACGAGATGGAAGGCCGGGGCGGTCTTCCTTTATTTTTTTTGAATGCATATGGACAGAGAGAAGTTTCAGAATGTTGTGGACACGGCTGTGGGGGAGCGCGGCTGCTCGCTCGTGGAGCTGAAGTTTGACGATGACGACAACATCTTCGAGGTCGTCATATCGAAGGAGGGTGGCAACGTCGACCTTTCCGACTGCGAATATGTGCACCGTGCCGTGCTTGCGGCCTTTGACCGCAATGTCGAGGATTACGCGCTGACGGTCGGCTCCGCCGGGATGGACGCCGCCGAAGCGGACGAGATGCTGAAATCAATAAAAGAATAGAAGTTTCGCACTTGCGAAACACAGTTTTAGAGGCCCGCAGGGCCGAAAGTAAGTCCCTTTCCCGAGGAAAGGGATTTAGGGAAAGGGTGACGTAATAACAATAAGCGAAGCTTGTGCGGGAGGGAAAAGTTTTGCAAGTACCTGCACAATGCTTATTTTACAATAAATTTTATTACTTGCGAAACTTGAGAATAGAAGATATACCGAAATGGAAAAGGAAAAAGTGATTACGCTGATCGATGCGTTCAAGGACTTCAAGGAAGAGAAGAACATTGACCGCCCGGTTATGATGCAGGTGCTCAAGGACGTGTTCCTTACCCAGATAGCCAAGACCTACGGCTCGTCTGACAACTTTGACGTGATTGTCAATGTGGACAAGGGGACCTGCGAAATCTATCAGAACTTCGATGTCGTGGAGGAGGTGGAGAATCCCAATTCCGAGATAACCCTCGACGGCATCCGCGAAGACGGCGGCGACGCCGATGACTACGAGGTCGGCGACCAGTATTCCAAGAGGCTGCCGCTCGCGGCTTTCGGCAGGCGCGGGATTCTCAATATCAGGCAGAATCTCCAGGGCCGCATTATGGACATAGAGAAAGCCAACGTGTTCAAGAAATACTCCGAGAAGGTCGGGGAACTCTTCTACGGCGAAATCTATCAGACCTGGTCCAAGGAGGTGCTTATCCTCGATGAGGACGGCAACGAACTCCACATTCCGAAGGCGGAGCAGATTCCGGGCGAGAGGTTCAAGAAGAGCGACTCCGTCCGCGCGATAATCAAGAGCGTGGAGATGAAGAACAACACGACTCCGTACATCACCCTGAGCAGGGTGTCCAACGAATTCCTCGAAAGACTTTTCGAACAGGAGGTGCCGGAGATAGCCGACGGACTGATCACGGTCAAGAAGGTTGTCCGCGTGCCGGGCGAGCGCGCCAAGGTCGCCGTTGAGTCTTACGATGACCGCATCGACCCTATCGGGGCCTGCATCGGAGTGAAGGGAGGCCGCATTATGGGTATCGTCCGCGAGCTCCGCAACGAGAATATCGACGTAATCCAGTGGTCGCAGAACCCTAAGCTGATGATTCAGCGCGCCCTCAACCCCGCCGTCGTTTCGTATATCGAGATGTCCGACAATCCGGAGGACAAGGTCAAGGTGTTTATGCAGCCTGACCAGGTGAGCAAGGGCATAGGGCGGCACGGAGTCAACATCCAGCTCGCCGGTATGCTCGTTGGCCGCGAGATAGAGGTTTACAGGGAACTTCCCAAGGGCGAGGAGGCCGAGGAAGAGGATGTACTTCTCAGCGAATTCTCCGATGTCATCGACCAGTGGATAATAGACCGTCTCGAATCCATCGGCTGCGATACGGCCAAGAGCGTGCTTGCTCTCGCTCCGGAGGATATAGCCAAGAGGGCTGACCTTGAGGATGAGACTGTTGCGGATGTCGTTAATGTATTAAAAGCAGAATTCGAGGATTGAGAATGGCAGAAATCAGACTAAATAAGATAATCAGACAATACAACATCGGTCTCGACGATCTCGTGGGCTTTCTCCACAAGATAGGGGTCGAGGTCGACGCCAACCCCAACGGGAAGATATCCGACGAATACCTTCCCGCCATTTCCCGTCAGTTCGGAAAGGATCTTGAGATGAAGCAGGCCGCCGACAAGGTGGACATCAAGATTACGGAAATCATCGAGAAGAGCGGACGCAGGACGAGGGCCGAAGAAGAGGAGGAAGAAGAAGAGCACGAGACGGTCATCAAGAGCAATACTTTCTTCAATACGAAGAAGGAGCAGCCTGCCCCCAAGCCTGCCGCCGTCGCGGAGGAGAAGCCGCAGGAAAAGTCGGAGACCCCGGAGGTGAAACCCGCCGCCATCGAAACGGCGGTCCCGGAAACGGCGGTCACCGCCCCCGAACCGAAATATGCTCCCGAGTCCGTATCTGAGGCCCCGGCCGGGCCGGTGTCTGAGGAGAAGACCGAAGAATATTCTCCGGAGCCTTCTCCGCTGAAGGCAGAGCCGGAGGTAAGCGAGGAACCTGCTCCTGAGACCCCGGACGGGATTCCTTCCGGAGAGGAGGAGAGCGTCCCTTCACCTGCGCCTGAACCGGCGGAGACGGTCGGGACAGCTGCCGCCGCAGCGGGTGGAGTGTCGCTGAAGGTGGTCGGCAAGATTGACCTCAGCCAGTTCGACCGCAAGCCTGCCAAGAAGCGCGAGCGCATCAGCAAGGGAACCAGAAAAGTGGACGTGGCGAAAGCCGGGGAGCATATCGAGAAGTCCCCGAAAAAGGACGGAGGCAACAACAATTCCCGCCGTCCGGCCCAGCAGCAGTCCCAGCAGCAGACCCAGGGCAAGGGCCGCAGGCGCGACCGCTTCAAGCCGGCTCTGAGCGAGACTGAGCAGGAGGAGCTTCAGAAGGAGATACAGAAGCAGGTCAAGGAGACCTACGCCAAGATGAACGAGGGCAAGAAAAACAACTTCGGCGCTAAGTACCGCAAGGAGAAGCGCGAAGCTGCCGCCCAGCGTACGCAGGAGGAGATAGCGGAGGCCGCAGCCGACAAGAAGGTGCTGAAGGTAACGGAGTTCGTGACCGTCAACGACCTCGCGACCCTGATGAACAATATGCCTGTCGTGAAGGTCATCGGGGCCTGTATGAGCCTCGGCCTGATGGTGTCCATCAATCAGAGGCTCGACGCCGAGACTCTGGTGCTGGTGGCGGAGGAGTTCGGCTACAAGGTGGAGTTCGTGACTGCGGACATCACGGAGGAGATCAGCCATTCGGAGCAGAGCGACCGTCCGGAGGACCTCGTGCCGAGACCGCCTATCATCACCGTGATGGGACACGTCGACCACGGCAAGACCTCCCTGCTCGACTATATCCGCAAGTCCAATGTGATTGCGGGCGAGGCCGGAGGCATCACCCAGCATATCGGAGCATATAATGTGGAACTCTCCGACGGCCGCCGCATCACTTTCCTCGACACCCCGGGACACGAGGCGTTCACGGCGATGCGTGCGCGCGGAGCGCAGCTCACCGACCTTGCCATCATCATAGTGGCTGCAGATGACGCGGTGATGCCGCAGACCATAGAGGCCATCAACCACGCTCAGGCCGCGAATGTGCCGATGGTATTCGCCATCAATAAGATAGATAAGCCGGGAGCCGACCCGGAGAAGATTCGGAGACAGCTTTCCGAGATGAACATCCTCGTGGAGGACTGGGGCGGAAAGTACCAGTGTCAGGAGATTTCCGCGAAGCAGGGGCTCAATGTCGACAAACTGCTTGAAAAGGTGCTGCTTGAGACCGACCTTCTCGACCTCAAGGCCAATCCGGACAAGCTCGCGCTGGGAGCCGTCATCGAGTCGTCCCTCGACAAGGGCCGCGGCTACCTTGCCACGGTGCTTGTGCAGGAGGGTACTCTGCATCAGGGAGACGTGATGCTCTGCGGCAGCTATTACGGCAGAATCAAGTCTATGTTCAACGAGCGCGGCCAGAAGGTTATGGCGGCGGGGCCTTCCACCCCTGTGTCCGTCCTCGGTCTGAACGGGGCTCCGGCTGCGGGCGAGAAGTTCAACGTACTCTCTGACGAGAAGGAGGCCAAGAACATAGCCAACAAGCGCGAGCAGCTGCTCCGCATACAGGGCATCAAGACCCAGAAGCATATGACTCTCGAGGAGATAGGCCGCCGTATCGCGATAGGCAACTTCAAGGAACTCAACATCATCGTCAAGGGCGACGTGGACGGTTCTGTGGAGGCGCTCTCCGATTCCCTCATCAAGCTCTCCACCGAGGAGGTCAAGGTCAATGTAATCCACAAGGCTGTCGGAGGGATTTCCGAGTCCGACGTTTTGCTTGCGGAGGCTTCCGATGCGGTGATAGTGGGCTTTCAGGTGCGTCCTACCGTGGAAGCGCGCAAGGCTGCGGAGCGGGAGGGCATCGAAATCCGCCTCTATTCCGTAATCTACGACTGCATCAACGAGGTCAAGGACGGTATCGAGGGTATGCTTGAGCCGGAGAAGAAGGAGGAGATTACGGCCGCCGCCGAGGTCAAGCAGACCTTCCGCATCAGCAAGGTCGGCACCATCGCCGGCTGTCTCGTCCGGGACGGCAAGATGGTGCAGAAGTCCAAGGTGCGCCTGATCCGCGAGGGCATCGTCATCTATACCGGCGAGCTAGGCTCTCTCCAGATAGGCAAGGACTCCGTCAAGGAAGTCATCGCCGGCAAGGAGTGCGGTATGGCCATAGCCGGATACAACGACATCAAGGAGGGCGACATCATCGAGGCTTTCCAGATTGTGGAGGTCAAGAGGACGCTGTAATCGGGGATAATATGTTAAGAGAACAGCCTGCGGAGATTTCCGCAGGCTGTTCGTTTTGGAAGCCGTTGAGGTACCAGGATTCGAACCTGGGCAGACAGAACCAAAATCTGTAGTGCTACCATTACACCATACCTCAATTCCGGGCTGCAAAGGTAGCAATTATCTCTTGTTTTTGAAATATCCGCTTATGGCCGAGGAGCATTCTCCGGCAAGTATTCCGCTCTCGGTCTCCGTTTTGGGGTGGAGCAGGGAGGGGGAGAAGAGAGAAAATCCCCGCTTGGGGTCGGAAGCCCCGTAGACCAGATGTCCGAGCTTGGCCCAGCAGAGGGCGGCGGCGCACATCGGGCAGGGTTCCACCGTGACATAGAGCGTGCAGTCGTCCAGATATTTGCCTCCGAGCGCCTCTGTGGCGGCGGTGAGGGCTATCATCTCAGCGTGCGCGGTGGGGTCGTGCAGCCTCTCGGTCATATTGTGGCCTCTGGCGATGATTCTGTCCCGGCAGACCACCACGGCCCCTACCGGCACCTCGTCCTCCTCTGCGGCGAGGGCGGCCTCGCGCAGAGCCTCACGCATATATTTCTCCTTATATTCCATCCCGTTCCAGAGTTGCAAGCACATCGTTCCATACCTGCAGGCGGCCTGTCTCGTTGAGGATTTCGTGGCGCATCCCCTCGTAGAGCTTGAGGTCGGTGCGGGCGTAGCCGACTTTCTTCATCAGCGCTACGGCCCGTCCTATGGCCTCTTCGCTTCTCAGGCAAGGGTCGTCGGCCCCTGAGATGAAGTGTACCGGCAGCTGCGGATTGGAGACCTTCCACCCCTTGGGCGAATAGCAGTCCGACATCAGGGCCGTCAGGTTGGAGAAGCCGTTGGCGGTGAAGCGGAACATGCAGAGCGGGTCGCTGTGGTAGGCCTTGAGCGTCTCCTTATCGGAGCAGACCCAGGCGCAGGGGTATCCTTCGTCGGCGAACGGGGCGTTGTATGTGCCGAACGAGAGCTTCTGGAGCAGTTTCGGACGGCTGTGCCCGCCTTTGAAGAGGACAAAGAAGTCCGCGAGCAGCTTGCCGGCGGCCTTGGCAGGGTTGTCGCTCGGACAGCCGCAGACGAAAAGAGAGTCGGGAATATCGTCGTAGCGCTTTGTGAACGAGCGGACTACCATCGATCCCATACTATGCCCGAAGAGGGCGTATTTCAAGCCGGGATAATGCGCCTTCGCCCAGTCGGCGACCGTCTTCACATCCTCCACCATAGCTTTCCAGCCGCCTGCATACATATATCCGAGGTCTTCCGGCGACTTCACCGACTCCCCGTGGCCGCGGTGGTCGTGGATGACGCAGACATAGCCCTTGGACGCGAGGAATTCCATAAACGGCACATATCTCTCCTTATGTTCGCACATCCCGTGGACGAGCTGCACGACGCCGTGCGGCTTCCCCTCCGGCTCGCAGACGAGTGCGGAGAGTTCGAGGCCGTCGGCGGAGGATTCGAGTTTGAATGATTTCATCTGAAGCGTTGTTGGTCCGGTGCAAAGATACCGTTTTTCGCGCTATCTTTGCCCTATGAAGCGATATATCTTGTCTGTCGACCAGGGCACCAGCAGCTCGAAGGCGATAGTGTTTGACGATGCCGGACATCCGGTATATTCCTGCGGGAGGGAGTTCACGCAGCTTTTCCCGCGTCAGGGGTGGGTGGAACAGAACCCGCTGGAAATACTCTCCTCCGTGCGTGCGGTGATGAACGAAGCCGTCTCGGAAGTCAGGGACGGGGAGATTGCCGCGATGGGGATAGCCAACCAGAGAGAGACCACCATAGTCTGGGACGCGGCCTCGGGCCGTCCCATCTGCAACGCCATCGTCTGGCAGGACAGGCGCACCGCCGCATTCTGCGACTCCCTGAAGGAGAAGGGACTTACGGATATGATAAGGAGCAGGACCGGACTCATCATCGACGCCTACTTCAGCGCGACCAAAATCCGCTGGATACTCGACAACGTGCCGGGGGCGAAGGCCAAGGCGGCTGCAGGCCGGCTGCGGTTCGGGACGGTGGACAGCTGGCTTGTATGGAATCTTACCTCAGGGCGCGTACATGCCACGGACGTGACCAATGCGTCGCGCACTATGCTCTTCAACATCAATACATTGACTTGGGATGAAGAACTGCTCGGCCTGTTCGGGATACCGCTCTCGATGATGCCGGAAGTGAGGGATTCCGCCGCCGCGTTCGGAGAGGCCAAGGTACTCGGACACGGCATCCCCATCACCGGAGTCATCGGCGACCAGCAGTCCGCACTGTTCGGGCAGATGTGCATAGACGAGGGCGCGGTCAAGAATACCTACGGCACGGGCTGCTTCCTGCTTATGAACTGCGGACACAAGCCCATCGCTTCCGAAAACCGGCTGCTTACCACTGTGGCCTGGAAGATAGGTGACAGGGTGGACTATGCCCTTGAGGGAAGCATCTTCGTGGCCGGGGCCGCAGTGCAGTGGCTCCGTGACGGTCTGGGCATCATCAGGAGTTCTTCCGAGGTCGAAGCTCTAGCCGCTTCCGCTCCGGACAACGGCGGCGTATATTTCGTGCCCGCCCTGACCGGAATGGGCGCTCCGTACTGGGACCAGGAAGCGCGCGGAGTGCTGGTAGGACTGACAAGAGGGTCGAGCGCGGCGCATATCGCAAGAGCCACCCTCGAAGGGATAGCCTTCCAGACTATGGATATAGTGGCGGCGATGGAGCGGGATGCCGGGATACTGATATCCGAGCTGAAGGTCGACGGGGGAGCCTCCCGCAACAACCTCCTTATGCAGTTCCAGGCCGACATACTCGGCACGGAGGTGATACGCCCGAAGGTCACCGAAATCACCGGTCTCGGCGCGGCGTATATGGCCGGTCTCGGAGTCGGGATATGGACTTCCGTCGCTGAACTCAAGGACCATTGGGAAGCGGAGCGCCGCTTCTCCCGCAGGGCTTCGGAGCGGCGGATGGCCGAATCCAAGGCCGCCTGGGCCGCCGCAGTCCGCAAGGCCCTCGCGGCTTAGGAAGCTGTTGCGAAGTTTCGGAAAAAGTTTCATCTTTGCCGTATGAAACTTTTTCTCATTGACGGTCACGCGCTGATCTTCAAGATGTACTATGCCTTCCTCGGTCGCCCTATGGTCAATTCCAAGGGTGCGGATACCTCAATCCTCTTCGGCTTCACCAAATATCTGCTGGAGATGATTGACCGCGAGAAGCCTACGCACGTCGCGGTCAGTTTCGACCCTCCCGGAGGCACTTTCCGCAACGCGCTCTATCCCCTCTACAAGGCCAACAGGAGCGAAACCCCTCAGCTTGTGATAGATGCTCTCGAGCCGCTGACAGATATCGTGCGTTCGCTCGGCATCCCCGTGCTGATGGTCTCCGGATTCGAGGCGGACGATGTGATAGGCACGGCAGCGAAACGCTTCGCCGCCGAAGGCTTCGACGTATATATGGTGACCCCGGACAAGGATTACGGGCAGCTGGTCGCCCCGCACATATTCCAGTACAAGCCGGGTAAATCCGGCTCCGACAATGAAATCCTCGACGAGGCTGCGGTCTGCGCCAAGTGGAACATCTCCTCTCCCTCTCAGGTCAGGGACATACTGACGCTCTGCGGCGACTCTTCCGACAATGTCCCCGGAGTGCAGGGCGTGGGCCCGGTGGGGGCGGCGAAACTGCTCTCGAAATACGGCAGCACGGAGGGGATATACGCCCATCTGGAAGAACTCACCCCCAGACAGCAGGAACTGTTCCGCGCCGCCGAACCGCATATCGGCCTCTCCGGGGAGCTTGTCACGATACGCACCGACGTGCCGCTTGAAGTGAGTCGGGAGGATATGGTATTCAATCCTTGCGACACTCCGGCTCTGGAGGCCCTGCTGGACGAATACGAGATGCCTTCCCTGCGCCGCCT
Source organism: Ruminococcus bicirculans (ex Wegman et al. 2014) (assembly GCA_963631065.1). GTDB lineage: Bacteria > Bacteroidota > Bacteroidia > Bacteroidales > UBA932 > Cryptobacteroides. Next base: position 18,155 of record CAVGPE010000052.1, on the reverse strand, counting down.
GCTGGAGAAGATATCCGGAGGTCTGTCTTCAGGAAGAGAGGCTTCATCCAGAAAGGCCGTCTCCCTTGAGGTGGAGACACTGCCGTCGGAGGAGTTCGCGCGTCTTGTCTCCGCAGAGAAGAAAGTCGCCCTGTGCCTGAGCGGAAACCGCATCTTCGCGGCGTCCGCCTCGAAGTGCGCGTCCGGGACTCCGGAAGAATTCCGAGCGCTTCTCCAGGACGGCGGGACGGTGAAGGTGGGAGCCGGGATCAAACATCTGATGAATACTCTCGCGGCGGACGGGATATCCCTTGCGGGAAGGCTGGAGGATGTGGAACTGATGCACTATCTGCTCAATCCGGAACGCAGCCACAAGTTCGAAACCCTGGTCAGCGCCTATCTCGGCGTGGACCTTGCGGCGGAGAGCGGGGAGCGCGAGGCAACGCTTTTCGACGACTCGCCTCAGGAGTCGGACTGCCCCGATATGTCGAAGTCCGCGCTCGCGCTGCTCCGGCTCGACGAGTGCCTGAACAGGGAAATTGATGCTGTTGAAGGTCTCAGAAGGCTGTATGACGAGATAGAGGAGCCGCTCATCGGAGTGCTTTCGAGGATGGAGATGAAGGGTGTCAAGGTGGACCTCGACTCGCTGTCCGATTTCGCCGCGATGCTGCGGAGCCGTATGGCGGAGCGGGAGAGGGAAGTGCGGGAACTCGCCGGAGAGCCGCAGCTCAACGTCTCTTCCCCCAAGCAGATAGGTGCGGTCCTCTTCGAGAAGCTCGCCCTTGACCCCAAGGCGAAAAAGCCCCGCTCCGGCAACTGGCCGACGGACGAGCAGACCCTTCAGGAACTCTCGGACCGCAGCCCGATAATAGAGGCCATACTCGACTACAGGGGGCTTCGCAAGCTGCTTTCGACCTATATCGAACCCTTCGCCGGCTATGTTTCGCCCCGCGACGGTCGCGTACACACCACCTTCAACCAGACGCTTACCTCGACGGGGAGGCTCTCCTCGTCCAATCCCAACCTGCAGAACATCCCTGTCCGCACCGATCTCGGCAGGGAGATACGCCGCGCGTTCGTGGCCGGAGAGGAGGGCAGCGTGATGATGTCGGCGGACTATTCCCAGATAGAACTCAGGCTGATGGCGCATTTCAGCGGTGACGGGCATCTTGTCAGCGCATTCCGGGAGGGGATGGACGTACACGCGGCCACTGCCGCGAAGATTTTCGACGTTCCCGCAGGGCAGGTCACAGCGGAGCAGCGCCGTGTGGCCAAGACGGCCAATTTCGGCATAATGTACGGCATCTCCGCTTTCGGTCTGAGCCAGAGGCTGCACTGCACGCGTCAGGAGGCCAGACGCATCATCGACGACTACTTCGCCTCCTTTCCCGCAATCAGACAATATATAGATGACACGACAGCTGCCGCCAGGCGCGACGGATTCGTGGAGACGCTTTTCGGACGCAGGCGCTATATCGCGGACATCAATTCCTCCAACGCCACCGTCCGCTCCCTTGCCGAGCGCAATGCCGTGAACGCCCCTATTCAGGGCAGTGCGGCGGACATCATCAAACTCGCTATGACGGCCGTGGACAGGCGGCTGCGCGAGGAGGGTCTGAAATCCGCTATGGTACTCCAGATTCACGACGAACTCCTGCTCGAAGTACCCTGCGCCGAAACGGACAGGGTGCGGGAAATCCTCGTCGGGGAGATGGAGAATGTGACAAAGCTTACAGTTCCGCTCACAGTAGAGTGCAATTATGGCAAAAACTGGCTCGACGCCCACTGACGAACTTGTCCGCCGGGCGATAATCGGCGACGGCACCGCGTTCACCGAACTCTGGGACACCAATATCGAGTCTCTCAGGGCATATCTCGCCGGCACTATGAAGCAGCTTGACGGCTTCTATATCGACGACATCTGCTCGCGCAGCTTCGAGAAGGCTTTCAGGCAGATACGCAGCTATGACCCCTCCCGGAGCCTGTTCTCCACCTGGCTCAAGGCCATAGCCCGCAACACGGCCCTGGACACCATAGAGGCCGAGACGCGCACGCAGCGCAAGATGGTCTCCATAGACGACAGCCCCACTGCCGGCATAGCGATAGAGACCATAGGGGATGCCGACGCGACCCCTCTGGAGAGCATCATAAAGGACGAGGACGAGGAGAAGCTCAGGGCCTGCATCGACTCTCTCCCGGAACTCTACCGCGACATCGCCCGCCGCAGGCTTCTGGACGGTCTGCAGTACAAGGAGATAGCGGAGGAGTTCGATATGGAGCTCAACACCGTGCGCACGCGCATCAGACGCGCCAAGGCGATAATAGACGAGATGAAATCATCGGAATGATATGGATTATACGCGACTTATAGAACTCTACACCGAGTGGAACGCCAGGATCAACGTGATATCCCGCAAGGATATGGACAATATCTACGGGCATCATATCCTGCATTCGCTTGCGATAGCCGAATACCTCCGCCGTTTCTACCCCGAAGGGGTCTGGAGCGGGGCGACGGTGCTGGACGTGGGTACGGGAGGAGGTTTTCCCGGCATCCCTCTCGCGATGGAGTTCCCCGATACCGGATTCACGCTCTGCGACTCCATAGGCAAGAAGATAACCGTCGCCGGCGCTGTCGCGGAGGCACTTGGACTCACCAACGTGCGGTGCGTCAACGCCCGCGCTGAAACCCTCCCGGGCAGCTATGACTGGGTGGTGTCCCGGGCCGTGACGTCTCTGGACAGGTTCTACCCCTGGGTGAAGGGGAAGTTCCGCAGGAGCATACTCTGTCTGAAGGGCGGAGATGTCAACGGGGAGATCTCCGAACTGCTGCGCAGATGCTCCCTGAAGCCGGACAATATCCGCTGCTGGAAGATATCCGACTGGCTCAAGGACGATTATTTCGCAGAAAAATTTGTAATTGAGATAGGAAAATCTTATCTTTGCCCTCCCGAATCCGAATAATTAAAAAAGAACAGATAATGAAAAGGACATTTCAACCGTCAAACCGCAAGAGAGTCAATAAGCACGGCTTCCGCGAGCGTATGAGCACAGCGAACGGCCGCAGGGTGCTTGCATCCCGCCGCGCACACGGACGCAAGAGGCTCACAGTATCTTCAGAGAACCACTTCTAACAGCCGGACTCTCCGCAGACCCATAAGTCGCTGACCCCTTGCGGGGTCGGCGATTTTGGTTTACGGGGGGCTCAGCTCTTTCTGTATTCCGACGGGGTCATCCCGGTGTGGGCTTTGAAGAAGCGGTAGAAGGTGGTCTGGTTGGGGAAGTTCAGTTCCCATACTATGGTCTTGATGCTCATATCGGAGTATTTGAGCATATTCTTCGCTTCCAGTATCACGAAGGAGTCTATCCACTCGTGCGCCGATTTGCCGCTCACGGTCTTGACGAGCTTCGAGAGATATTTCGGGGTCAGATAGAGTTTCTCCGCATAGAAGGAGAGGCTTCTCTCCCTGTTGTGGTTGTCCCTGACAAGGGTCAGGAAGTCCTCAAGCACCGCCTTTGAGCGCACGGAGCGGTTGTCTTCTGACTTCTGGCGGGCCTCTGACAATCTGTCAGCCCACAGCGCCCCCGCCAGATAGAATACTGAGGTGATGAGCGATGATATGGCGTCGCGGGAGTTGGGAAGGGATGCCGCCGAGATATCCTTGACAAGGTCGAGATACTTCCTGCAGATGTCCCGTTCGCGGCCGCTGATGACCACGCAGGGATTTTCCAGCAGCCTCAGGCTCTCGTCGTAGAGCTTGTTGAAGTCGAAGCGCGTCATCCTCATCAGGTTGTTGGACACTGCAATCACGAGGAAATGCACGTCCCGCTTGTCTTCAGGGGCGATTCCCGACACGCGGACTATGTTCCCCGGCGTATATACGAAAAGCGAACCCTCCTTGACCTGGAATGTCCTGAGATTGACCTCCACATCGAAGTGCCCCCTGTAGCAGAAAAACGCCAGATAGCCGTCGAAGCGGCAGGGGTGCTTGATTACGTCCATATCGGACTCGTACTGGAGTTCGGCGATGAAGAGGTCTTCTGACAAATCGTCACAGACCATAGCGGCGGGGAAGCGTCTGCGCAGCTCCCGGATGTTCACTTCACGATATTTCTGCATCTGCGGTGGTTTTCAAGTTCTTACAAAAATACGCAAAAAATATTAAAAAGTCGCTTTTTTCGACCGAATGTATAATTCGCACCCCCTTTTGTTATGCACTTTTTCTTACAGATGGTAGAGAATTTGAATCTATATACCGCGCTCTCCCGAAAGGAGACGCCTGACCCGATAAAACAAAAACAGATATTATATGGAAATGAAAAGAATCATCATCATTCTGACGAGTGCGCTCGCTCTCCTGCCGGTGCAGGCGGGGGCCCAGCGGGTGCTGACATTAGACGAGTGCAGACAAATGGCGGTCGACAACAGCAATTCGCTCAAGACGGCGAAGCAGAAAGTGGAAATCGCCGGCTATGACCGCAAAATCGCCGCAGCCAACTATTTCCCGAAAATCACGGCATCAGGCACATATATGTATGTCAACAAGGATCTCAAGTTCATAAGCGACGAGACCACCGCCGAACTCACCAATGCCGGAACCATCCTGCAGAATGACATCAACGACAAGCTCACGTCGATTCTCTCCGACCCGGTCATCCTTCAGAAGGTGATGACCGACCCTGCCCTGCAGAAGCTCATCGGCTATGCCAAGAATACCGACATCGCCACCCCGATCAATGCCATCGGCGGGAAGATAAGCGAGGCTCTGAACATTGACGTCAGCAATACCGCAGCCGCGATAGTCTCCGTGCAGCAGCCTGTATTCGTGGGCGGCAAGATTGTGGCGGCCAACAGGATGGCGGCCTCCGCCCGGAAGCTCGCCGAGGCGCAGTACGACCAGGAGCACAGCCAGGTTCTTGTCGACATCGAGCAGGCCTACTGGCAGATAGTGTCCATATCGGGCAAAAAGAGGCTCGCCGAGGGCTATGCCGACCTGCTGCACCAGATGGAGAAGGATACCGACGCGCTGATAGCCGAGGGCTTCGCGACCCCGTCCGACGCTCTCACCGTCAAGGTCAAGGCCAACGAAGCCGATATGCTTCTGACCAAGGCCACCAACGGACTCGCCCTTGCCAAGATGCTTCTCTGCAAGGAGTGCGGACTGCCGCTCGACAGTGAGATAAGCCTTGCGGACGAGTCGCTCGACAGAATCCCTGTCCCTCAGATGAGTCCTGTCATCTCCGACGAGGAGATATACGAAGCCCGTCCGGAGATAAAGAGCCTGAAACTCGCCGAGGACATCTATGCACGCAAGGTGGACATCGCCCGTGCGGAGATGCTCCCGACCGTGGCCCTCACCGCCAATTATATAGTGACAAACCCTAATCTCCTCAACGGTTATCAGAAGAAATTCGGAGACTTCTTCACCGCCGGGGTGGTGGTGTCCGTCCCTCTTTTCCACGGGGGAGAGAACCTCAACAAGACCCGCAAGGCCAAGGCCGAGGCCGTGATGACCCGCATCAAACTTGACGACGCCAAGGAGATGATATCCCTCCAGGTGGCCCAGCTGCGTCAGCAGGAGACCGAGGCTCTCGAGAAACTTACCACCGCCGAGAGCAACCTGCGCAACGCTGAGGAGAACCTCAGAGTGGCGACCGCCGGATGGAACGAAGGTATGATAGCCTCCAATGTGGTCCTGCAGGCCCAGACGGCCTGGCTTCAGGCCAACTCCGAAGTAATCGAATCCGGAGTGGAGCTGCAGATGTGCAGCGTCAATCTCGCGAAAGCGGAGGGCAGGCTTTAATTGACAACGAAATTTAAAAAAGAAAACACAATATGGAAAAGACTCAGAACAAAGGCAACCTGCTGCTTGGAATCATCGTGCTGGTTGCGCTCATCGCAGCGGTAGCTGTACTCGGCATCATTTTCTCAAGACCGAAGCCGGCCGTCATCCAGGGCGAGGCCGAGGCCACGGAATACCGCGTGTCCGGCAAGGTGCCGGGAAGAATAGAGGCATTCTATGCCAAAGAGGGGGATATTGTCCGCAAAGGGGATGTGCTTGTGGATATCGACTCTCCTGAAGTGAGGGCCAAGCTCGCCCAGGCGAGGGCCGTCTATGCCGCGGCATCAGCCCAGCGCAACAAGGCCAACGCCGGGGCCCGCCAGGAGGAGATAGCCGGAGCCTATGAACTCTACCAGAAGGCTCTCGTCGGAGAGGACATCGCCAAGAAGACTCTCGACCGCGCCACCCGTCTGCACGAGCAGAAGGTGATCAGCGACCAGAAGTTCGACGAGGCCACCGCGCAGTACAACGCCGCGGCAGCCACGGCACAGGCCGCCAAGTCTCAGTATGATATGGCCGTCAAGGGAGCGCGCGACGAGGACAAGGCCGCCGCCATCGCCCTTGTGGACCAGGCCAACGGGGCCGTGATGGAAGTGGAGTCCTACCTCTCCGAACTCAAGCTCACCTCTCCGGTGGACGGTGTCATCAGCGCCCGCTATCCGCATGTGGGCGAACTCGTCGGGACCGGTTCTCCGATTATGACCGTGACCGACCTGAGCGACATCTGGTTCACCTTCAACATCCGTGAGGACAAGCTCAACAGCATCAAGAACGGCAGCGAGCTCACGCTCGAGATACCTGCTCTCAACGGCCTCACCGTCAAGGCTACGGTCAACTATATCGCCGCCAGAGAGTCCTACGCGACCTGGAGAGCCACGAGCGAGACCGACAAGTACGATGCCAAGACCTTCGAGGTAAGGGCCGTTCCGGCATCCGCAATCGACGGACTCCGTCCGGGAATGACAGCAATAGTAGTAAAGTAAAATGAACAGCATCTTGAAAGTAATGCGGCGGGAGTTCGGGATAATACGCCGCAAACCGGTTTACCTTCTGGGGTCAGTGGGGGTGATGGCAGTCTGCTGCCTGTTCTACCTGACCTTCTTCAAGGCGGGCCTTCCGGAGAACCTTCCTATCGGGGTGCTGGATCTGGACAATTCTTCGCTTTCCCGTAACTTCTGCCGCCAGCTCGACGCGACACAGCTCGGCAAGGTCATCAAGTTCGAAGACTTCACCACCGCGAGGGATGCGATGCAGACGGGGGAAGTCACCTCCCTGTGCGTAATCCCGCGTGGTATGAACGAAGATGTCAACGCCAACCGCAGGCCGGTCTTCACCTATTATGTAAACTCCCTCTATCTCATCGGCGGCGCCTTGAGCTACAAGGATATACTGACAATGGTCACTCTGACCGGAGGCGCCGTCCAGAGGGAGGTGTTGAGGGCGAAGGGATATTCCGAGGGGGCGATAATGGGGCTGATACAGCCTATCGTGATAGACGAACACAAAATAGGCAACGCCACGACCAACTACGGGGTGTATCTCAACAATATCATTCTCCCCGGGCTGCTGGCTCTGAGCATTATCTTCGTGCTTATCTACGCCCTCGGCTCGGAGCTGCGCTACGGCTCTTCCAGGGAACTGATGGAGACTGCCGACGGCTCGATGACTGCGGCTCTTATAGGCAAGCTGCTGCCTTATACGCTGATATATCTGCTTCTCGGGCTTGGACTCGATCTGCTGATGTTCGGAGTATGCGGCTACCCGCTCAACGGAAGCGTGCTCAATATGATGCTGGCGATGGTGGTGTTCATACTCGCCAATGAGGCCGTGGCCGTGACCCTGATAGGGCTGCTCCCGACCCTGCGCTATGCGCTGAGCATCGCCGCCCTGTTCACGATACTCGGATTCTCGTTCTCCGGCTTCACCTTCCCCGTGGAGGCTATGCCGACCGCGATTCAGGGTATCTCCATGCTGTTCCCGCTGAGATTCTACTACCTGCTCTATGTGCAGGAGGTGATTTTCGGCACCGGTTTCGCCGGATGGTGGCAGTATATGGTATATATGCTCCTTTTCCTTGTCGGCCCGCTCTGCGTGTGCGGCAGGCTCAGGGGAGCGTGGGTTAATCAGAATTACGATATATGATTAAGGAACTCAAAAGAATATTCGCCGACTCGTATGTCATAGTCATCTTCCTGCTCGGAGGTCTCATCTATCCGCTCGTATACGGGATAGTGTATCACGGAGGGACGGTGGACGATATGCCTCTCGCGATAGTGGATATGAGCAACAGCGCGGAGAGCCGCAGGTTCGCCCGCAAGCTGGACGCCACACGGGAGGTGGAGGTTGCCTACAGGTGCGCGACTATGCAGGAGGCCGAGCAGCTGATGCAGGAGCGCAAGGTGCACGGGGTCGTATTCTTCCCGGAAGACTACAGCGAGCGCCTCGCCAATCTGGAGCAGGCTACGGTATCGACCTATGCGGATATGGCCAGTTTCCTCTACTACAAGGATATAACTATGGCCGTGAACCACGTGATGCTCGATGAGATGGGCCAGATAGAGGCCTCACGCTATGCCGCCACCGGTATGAGCGACGAGAGCATCAGACAGCTCATCAACGCGATACCCGCCGAGGAGGAGATACCGTTCAACACCAATATGTCCTTCCTGATATTCTTCCTTTCCGCCGCCCTGATTCTCGTGGTGCAGCAGACTATGTTCTACGGCGTAAGCGTGATGAACGGCTCTATGCGCGAGGGCGGCGCGACCCACGACGGCTCCCTGATAGGCAGGGCCTGCGCGTATGCGGTGATATATATAGGTATCGCCATCTACGGCCTGCTGCTCGTGCCGATGATGTTCGGTATGCCGCAGAGGGGGGAGCTGGGAGATATGCTCGTGCTGATACTTCTCTTCATCATCACCTGCGTGGCCTTCAGCTTCACTTTCAGCCGGTTCGTGCATCACAGGGAGACGGTGTTCGTAGTGCTGCTCTTTATGTCCTCGCTCTGTCTGTTCCTCAGCGGATGCGCGTGGCCGGTCAGCGCTTTCCCTCCGTTCTGGAAGGCGTTCTCGTATATTTTCCCTTCAACCTTTATGATTCAGGGATTCAACAATATCAACAACGCCGCCTGCACGCTGGATATGATAAGGCCTCAGATTATCGGGCTTGTCTGCCAGTTCGCGTTCTACAGCATCACCGCGTTCATAATGGATATGAGCGAGCGCAACCACTACGAGACCCTCGTGGACAAGCTGGAGAAGCGCATCGAGAGGAGGATAAACAGAAACTACTGCTGATACACATCACTGAAAACTTCCTGAAGGGGCTGACTGAAATATTTTTAGTCAGCCCTTTCTTTCGGTATCCGTTATGACCTCACAGCTCCGAATCTTGTCCTGAGTATCTCTTCCGTCTCCGCCACTATGCGCCTGAGGGTGTCCTCCGACTTCGCTTCGCAGATGAAGCGCAGATACGGTTCCGTATTGGACGGGCGGATGTTGAACCACCAGTCCCCGTATTCCAGGCGGTAGCCGTCGAAATCCATTATCCTGAGCGGCTTGCACTGCGAGGCGAAGTGGTCGCGCACCGCGTCCATCGCCCCTGCCTTGTCGTCGAGCCGGAAGTTGATTTCTCCGGAGTTGTGGTAGGAACTCATAGAGTCTATCTGTGCGCTGAGGGTGATGCCGCGCTTCTTGAGGGACGACACGATGCTCAGCACTATCATCGAGGCGAGCAGCCCGCTGTCGGAATAGAAGAAGTCCTTGAAATAATAGTGTCCGGCGAGTTCTCCGCCCCACAGCCCGTCTATCTCGCGGAGCTTCGGAGCGGCGAATGCGCGTCCCACCTTCCAGGTGTGCAGGTCCGCGCCGTATCTGTCGAGGAATTCGCCCACCGCCTTGGAACTGCGGATTTCCTGAAGCACGCGGGGATGCGAGGCCCCCTTCATATCGCAGAAGTAGAGGGACATCAGCGCGATGACCAGATCCGGCGCGACGAATCTTCCCCTGTCGTCCACGAACATCACCCTGTCCGCGTCACCGTCGTAGATGACTCCGATGTCAGCTCCGTTGCGCAGCACGAGAGCCTTGAGCGGCTCCACGTTCTTCGCCACGAGCGGGTTGGGTTCGTGGTTCGGGAATCGCCCGTCGATGGTGTCGAAGATATATGACGGGCTCTCGCCGTAAATCTCTTTCGCGAAGAGGTTGGCCATACCGTTGGAGAGGTCGAAGGCGAGGGTGAGGTTGCCGTAGTCGCCCTTGAAGCCCTTCATAAAGGCGATATAGTCATCGTGTATGTCCATCTTGCGGACTTCTCCGCGCCTTGCCGCCACAGGGGTCGGCTTCCCCTCGTCAATCCACGCCTTTATCTGGCCGAGACCGCTGTCGAATCCCACCGGAAGCGCGTTCTCCCGGCTGACCTTGAGTCCGTTGTATTCCGCCGGGTTGTGGCTGGCGGTAATCTGCACCGAAGCCTTGAATCCGTAGTTGGCCGTGCCGAAATAGACCATAGGCGTGCTGCTCAGCCCTATGTCATAGATGTCGGCCCCGGCATCACAGATGCCCTCCAGCAGGCTGTCGTGAATCTCCGGCGAGGAGACGCGGCAGTCGCGTCCCACAAGCACCCTGTCGGTCTTGAGGAGTTCCGGCAGGAAGCGTCCTATCTTATAGACCGTCTCCTTGTCGAAGTCCTTCCCGTAGACTCCCCTTATGTCATATGCGTGAAATGCTCCCATAATGATTTTTATTTGAGTACTGTCTTGTAGGAGGCGCGAACCCTGCCGCCGGCTATGTTCTGGAGCTTGCGCGTCAGCATTTTGCGGCGTATGGGCGCGGCGAGGTCGGTGAACATCACTCCGTCGAGGTGGGAGAACTCGTGCTGGATCATCCTGCACGCGAACTTGTCGAAACTCTCCCGCTTCTTCTCGAAGTTCCCGTCGAAATACTCGACTTCGATGCTTTCCGGGCGGCGTATGTCGGCATAGATGCCAGGCACGCTGAGGCAGCCTTCGTTGTATTCGCAGAAACTGTCGCTCTCTGAGAGTATCACCGGATTGATGAAAGTGCGCTTGAAGCCCTTGAGATAGGGATAGATGTCAGACATGATGTCTCCGTCGACCACGGCCACCCTGAGGCTGACTCCTATCTGTGGAGCGGCGAGACCGCAGCCTTCCGAGGATGCGAGCGTGTCCCAGAGGTCTGTCACAAGCGAGGTGAGTGATTCCTTGTCGTTGAGGTCCGCCTCCGCAGCCACTTCCCGCAGCACTCCGGACCCGTATAGGTAAATGGGTTGTATCATCTTTATCGTTTATTCTTGTCGAGGTAGCTCTGCAAAATTATTGCCGCGCTGATTCTGTCCACGGAGTTCTTGTCGCGGCGCGCGCTTTTCTTCATCCCCCCGTCTATCATCGCCCTGTGGGCCAGCACTGTGGTGAAGCGCTCGTCTTCGAGGACTATCGGCACGTCGGGGAACTCCTTCCGCAGCCTCGCTATGAACTTGTCCACGTCCGGGGCGCACTGCGCCGGAGCGCCGTTGAGATTGAGCGGATAGCCTACCACAAATCTCTCTATGGTCTCGGTGCGGGAGTATTTTTGGAGATATTCTATTATCTTTGCAGAGGGAACGGTTTCTGCGGGAGATGCGAATATGCCGAGAGGGTCACTGACCGCGACCCCCGTTCTGGCATTGCCGTAATCTATCCCGACGGATCTTTTCATCACTGCGAAATTAGCTAAAAAGTATGGGACGACAAAATCCTGAAAGGAGAAACAGGGTCTATAGACTGGCGCTTGTGGACAACGACACCCACAGGAGCATACGCACGATAATCTTCACGAGAATGGGTTTCATCATCGCCGCCACCACGGCGGTGGTGGTTTTTGTCCTCCTGATATACTGTTTTATAGCCTTCACTCCGCTGCGTCTGGCCATCCCCGGCTACCCTGACGCCAATTTCAAGAAAACGGCCCTCTCCAACGCGATAAAGATAGACTCTCTCGAAAGCGCCGTCACGCGCTGGAATCTCTATGCGGAGAATCTCAGCCGCGTGCTCACCGGAGAGAGCACGATAGACCTCGACAGCATCCTTGGCGGCAATGCCGTACGCTATCTGTCCGACAAATCGGCCGCAGAGCTCAGCCGGCGCGACTCCCTGCTGAGGGAGACGGTACGCAGCGAGGAGAAGTTCGGGGTCAGCTCCACGTCCGGGAGGTCGCTTCCCGTGGAGGGCCTGCACTTCTTCACCCCGATCAAGGGCGTGGTGGCCGGAGGTTATGACGGCATAGCCCGTCCCGCCATAGACATAACTGCTCCCGCCGGAACGGTGGTGAGCGCGGTTCTGGACGGGTTCGTGGTGTATTCCGGCTGGGACGACGAGCTTGAATATGTGATTGTGCTGCAGCACAAGGACAATGTGATAAGCATATACGCCAACAATATGAAGGTTCTCCGCAAGCCCGGAGACGAAGTCAAGGCCGGCTCTCCGATAGCCCTTTCCGGCGGGTCATCCGCCGGAGACGGGAAGGGGAGTCTGCGCTTCGAGCTCTGGCACGAAGGACGCCCTCTCAATCCTGCTCAGTTCATAAGTTTTTAGATTTTCAGTGAAAAAAAGGAAGATAGCCATACTCGGCTCCACCGGCTCCATAGGCACGCAGACCCTGGATGTCATCCGCCGGCATCCGGAACTCTTCGAAGTGGAGCTCATCTCCGCCCGTCGCAGCGTGGACCTGCTTGTCGGACAGGCTCTTGAATTCAATGCGGCGAACGTGGTGATATGCGACGATTCGCGCTACCGCGAGGTGGCCGATGCCCTCCAGCCAAAGGGCATCAAGGTGTGGGCCGGCATCGACAGCCTGTGCGAACTGGTCCGTATGCCGTCGGTGGATATAGTGGTCGGAGCGATGGTGGGCTTCAGCGGACTCCGCCCGACGATAGCCGCGCTTGAGGCCGGGAAGATAGTGGCCCTCGCCAACAAGGAGACTCTTGTCGCCGCCGGGAGCATAGTCACGGATACGATGCGCCGCCACAAGGCCGTCATACTTCCGGTTGACTCGGAACATTCCGCCATCTTCCAGTGTCTGCTTGCGGCGCAGGGCAACGAGGTCGAGAAAATCCACCTCACGGCATCCGGAGGCCCGTTCCGCAGCTGGGACAGGGAGAAGATAGCCGCTGCGACGGCATCCGACGCGCTGAAGCATCCCAACTGGAATATGGGCGCGAAGGTCACGATAGATTCCGCCACGATGATGAACAAGGGCTTCGAGGTGATAGAGGCCAGGTGGCTCTTCGACGTCAGTCCGGAGCGCATCAGCGTAGTGGTCCATCCGGAGTCGGTGATACACTCTATGGTGGAGTTCACCGACGGGGCGGTGATCGCCCAGCTGGGATGGCCGGATATGAGGGAGCCGATAGGGTTCGCCCTGGCGTTCCCGGCAAGACTCTCCGTCGGCAACCGCAAGCTGGACTTCGCCGCTCTCGGACATCTCAGCTTCGAAGCTCCGGATATGAAGAAGTTCCCCTGTCTGGAACTCGCCTACGAGGCTCTCCGCAGGGGAGGCAACGCCCCCTGCGCGCTCAACGCCGCCAACGAGGTGGCCGTGGCGGCGTATCTCAAGGGCCTCATCGGATTCTACGACATCGCGAGAATCAACGAGCGTTGTCTTGATGGCCTGAATTTTGCCGCCAATCCGGACATCGATGATATTTTCAAGACAAACAGGGAGACAGCTTTGATTGCCGATGGTTATATTGATTAAGACTCTCCAGGTGATTCTCGCCCTTTCGGGGCTGATTCTCATCCACGAGCTCGGACATTTCCTCTGGGCTCGGATGTTCGGGATAAGAGTGGAGAAATTCTACCTCTTCTTCGACATCGGGGGCAAGGCGATAGCCCGCTGGAAGTGGGGGGAGACCGAGTTCGGCATAGGCTGGCTGCCTTTCGGAGGATACTGCAAGATTTCCGGTATGATCGACGAGTCGATGGATCTGGAGCAGATGCGCCGGGACCCGCAGCCCTGGGAATTCCGCTCCCATCCCGCGTGGCAGCGGCTGCTGGTGATGGCCGGAGGGGTGCTGAACAACTTCATCTTTGCGGTGCTTGCCTATATCGGCATTATGGCCGCGTGGGGGCAGTCCTATGTGGACAACGGCGACAGCCGCATATATGTCAACGACCTGGCCTACGAGATGGGGTTCCGCACCGGAGACCGTATCCTGAGCTTCGACGACTACCGCCCGGAGAATTTCGGAATGCTCCAGGCGGACCTTGCCCGGCGCGACGTGCGCAAGGCCACGGTGCTGCGCGGGACGGACACCCTCGACATCTATGTGGACCAGGCGATGATAGGGGAGGTACTCAACTCGCCGCTGATGTTTGACCTTGCAGTGCCTTTCGTGGTGGATTCGGTGGCCGCAGGCCCCAATGCCTCGTCGGGACTGCGGCGTGGGGACAGGATTGTGGCGTTCGACGGGAATGCGGTGGAGTATGTGCAGGATTCGCGGCCGCTGCTCTCCGGGATGAAGTCCCGGACGGTCGAGGCCACGGTGCTGAGGGACGGGGACACGCTGAGCGTTCCGGTGAGCGTGGATACCACCGGACGCATAGGGGTCTATATGATGTCCCCGTCCGTCAAGGTGAAGCATTATGATGTGCTGAGCGCGATTCCTGCGGGCATTAGGCTGACAGGTAGCACGATAGGGGGCTATGTGAGGGATCTGGGGCTGCTGGTGCGCCCTTCTACAGGAGCCTACAGGTCGGTGGGCAGCTTCATCGCCATAGGGCAGGTGTTCCCTTCCAGCTGGAACTGGTATCAGTTCATCAATATCCTCGCGCTGCTTTCGATAATGCTCGCCGTGATGAACCTAATCCCAATACCCGCGCTGGACGGAGGACATATACTCTTCACTCTCTATGAGATGATTACAGGCCGCAAGCCGAGCGACCTCTTCCTTACCGTCGCGCAGACGCTGGGGATGGTCCTGCTGCTGGCCCTGATGTTCCTCGCCTTTGGAAATGACATATCAAGAATTATATAAACATCTGGTTATGAAGAAGATTATCGCTGTATTCGCGCTTGCTCTCGCGTTGGCGGGCTGCAAGGGTACCGGAACTCTCCTTCCGAGCGTAAGCGGCAAGGCGGGGGAGGTCCTCGTGGTGATGGACAAGTCCTATTGGGAAGGTGCAGTGGGGACCGCTACCCGCGAACTGCTTGCCGACGAATGTCCTTATCTCCCTCAGAGGGAGCCGCTCTACTCCCTTGTGAACGTGGCCCCGGCGGGGTTTGCGGATCTTTTCAAGATACATCGCAATGTCGTGATGTTCAATATAGATCCTCAGATAGACAGCGCCGGAGTGTTCTACCGCAACGATGTCTGGTCGCAGCCGCAGTGCGTAATCCAGATTGCGGCCTATGACGCGGACGCGGCTGTCGATATGCTCAAGAGCAAGGGCAAGACCATCGTGCGCGCCATCGAGCAGGCCGAGCGCGACAGGGTTATCCGCAACACCCTGCTCTACGAGGAGAAGGGCATAGCCGAGAGCATCTCCGGAGTCTTCGGCGGGTCGCTGCATTTCCCGGTGGGCTACAAGCTCAAGACGGCCTCGCAGGACTTCTACTGGGTGGCCAACGACAAGCAGTATGTCTATCAGGATGTATTCGTATACAGGTATCCCGCAGAGGAGGACCATCCGTTCTCTTCCGCCAACATCATCCGTCACCGCAACGAAATCCTCAAGGCCAACGTGCCGGGAATGTTCGACAATACCTACATGACCACCAGTGCGTACTTCACACCTATGATAGAGTATCTTAAATACCGGGGGCGGGATATCGTGCAGACCAGGGGCATGTGGGAGGTGCAGAACGACTATATGGGAGGCCCGTTCGTGTCCCATTCGTTCTATAGTCCTGACGGAAAGGAGATTATTGTGATTGAGGCCTTTGTCTATGCTCCGCGCTACGACAAGCGGCAGTATCTGCGTCAGGTCGAATCTCTGCTCTATTCCTGGGAGTGGAACAGAAAGGAGGAAAATTAATTTGCCAAGTCTAAAATAATTTCTATATTTGCACTCCCTATCCGGACTGGGGTCGGAGAGGGAGGTAACGGTGGGTTCGTATAACGGCTAGTACTCAAGATTTTCATTCTTGCAATAGGAGTTCGATTCTCCTACCCACTACTAAAATATTAAAAAATACAATAATGGCAAACACAGCTTCAGCAAAGAAGGCCGACCGTCAGAACGAGAGGCGCAGACTGCATAACAGGTATTATGCAAAAACGACGAGGAACGCTATCCGCGACATCCGCAACACTGCGGACAAGGCTACGGCGGAGAAGAACGCCCCGAAGGTATATGCGATGATTGACAAGCTTGCGAAAATCGGACTTATCCACAAGAACAAGGCGTCCAATCTCAAGAGCGGCATCGCAGTCCATATCAACAAGCTCGCGTAGGCGCGGGACTTTGACGGGATGTAGCGCAGTTGGCTAGCGCACCACGTTCGGGACGTGGGGGTCGTCCGTTCGAGTCGGATCATCCCGACAGGGGGCCGGAATCGAAAGATTCCGGCCTCCTGTCGTATTTCCCCGGGGGCGGGGGATGGATTACTCTGTCTCGCGGAACAGGTCCTGCAGGCTCACTTTGGCGTTGACCGCGCCGTTGTGGACGGATTCGCCCAGCCCCATCGAGGTCACCATCACCAGCAGGAGAGAATGTGAGGCCTTGTGATTTTTCGAGAGTCTGAACGCGGCAAGCTTGCCCAGCAGGCTCTTCTCGTACTCCGCCGTGATGTAATACGGATTTTCCGAGAACTTCATTTCGCACAGATAGTCCGTCCTCTCTTCCGGAGACGGAATCATCATATCCACCTGTACCCCGGCTCCGTCCGGACCGGAACCGGCCCAGCAGTAGTCCTGCCCCAATGATTTGATTCTCAAGGCATATTTGATCTGCTCCAGATGTCTTGAACACAGAAGTTCGAAAGTCCTTCCACTCCAGTTCTCATATTCGTGTGACCGTTGGAAATATATCCAGTCCTTTCTCTGTGTCCTGCCTCCCACAAAATTAAGATAGAACAGCGAGAAAAAGTCGCACAGCTGCCAGACGGTTTCCCTCCGTTGCCTGCCGTATCTCGAGAAAGACCGGATTATCCCGCATTCCTGAAGGTTTTCGAGCATTTTCGTGAATGTGCCGCCGCCTTTGAATCCTGTGGCTTCCAGAAGCTCGTTTCTCGTCATACCGTAGAACTTCCCGCCCAGCAGGCGCACCGTTTCCACATATTTGTCCGCAGACTGGAACAGACCCGTATAAACATCTTTGAACTCCTGGTTGACGGAAGGGTTGCGGAAGAAGAATTCGTTGATGTTCTGGCTAAGAGTTCTTCCCGGAAGCATACGGTCCATATAATATGGAATGCCGCCGATAGCCATATAGCTGAGCGCCATTTCGTAGTCTGACATATTGAATCCCCTCCGGATGTAGTATTGCTTTGTCTCGCAGAGGCTGAACGGGGCGAGATGCATCTTCTCCGTCAGGCGGCCGTACAGCCCGCCGTAGTCTCTGATGACATTGTCCAGCATCCAGCTTGTGGCCGAACCGCATACGATGAGGAAAATGTTTCTCTGCTTCACGGCCCAACCGTTCCAGAAATATCCGAGTTCCTCTATGAGTTCCGAGGATTTCGGCCCTGCAAGCCACGGGAGTTCATCCATAAAGACCACTTTTCTCGGGGACGGATTGGCGCTCAGCAGCTTCTTGAGCAAGTCAAAGGCGTCAATCCAAGCTTCCGGCTCGCCGCAGGACGGGTCCAGTCCGTATTCGAGCAGACTGCGGTAGAAGTGCTTGAGCTGAGTCCTTTTGTGCTGCGCTTCTTCCCCGGTCGCATATTTTCTGAACGTGCCTACTGCGGAAAACGCCATCTCGCCGCGGAAACTCTCGTCAATCAGATATGATTTCCCAACGCGCCGCCGCCCGTAGATGGCCAGAAACTCAGACTTGTCCGATCGGTAGAGCCGGCTTATCAGCTCCAGCTCCCTTTTCCTGCCGATGATGTTTTCGGTGTTCATATTTGCGTACAGTTTCCGCAAATATAAGTTCTTTCTTGTGATTCGCAAGGAATCTTAGCCAAAACGGGGCAAAAAATCGCATTTTGGCTGAGATTTCCGGATACGCGACAACAGTCTTAATTCCTTGATTATTATATGATTAATAGAATCAATAATAAGAATCTCAGCCAAAACGAGGTAAAAAATTGCATTTTGGCTGTGATTCTCCCTGGAGGCGACTCCCGCTGTGGTTTCAAGTTTTTTGCCGTAGTTCTTGCAATTCCGCAAAAA